>CAJAFJ010000244.1 GCA_903938955.1 uncultured beta proteobacterium
ACGGAGCCATTCGCGCCGCCTTGGAAAAACTCGGCCAACCTATCGGTGTGAACGACATGCACATTGCAGCGCACGCTCGTAGCGAAGGCCTAGTGCTGGTGACGAACAACATGGGGGAGTTTGCACGGGTGCCAGCGATGGAAGCAGAGAACTGGGTCCAGACGGCGCAGTAATTCACGAGTTGTCGTGCAACAGTCGCACATAAGTGCGGCGACTGCCACGCCAAGTTTGCCGCGAGAGCTGCGGCGGGACAGGTGCTGCCCTTCGCGAATGACCGATCCAAGCAAAAGAATTTGCTCCACTGCGGGCGCAGGACTAGATGAAGGCGGTACCTCCCAACGGCCGCTTTATGATTCCATTGGTGCCGGGCAAGGAGTCATAGGGCCTTTTGAGGAACTCTCTCAGGCCGGCCTGTGCGGCCCTGGAACGCATGCGCTCCCCGATGAACACGGCCATGACGCGATCACCGTCATAGGCAGTGATCACCTTGTCTTCGCTCTTGATGATCTTCGCGGCGCAGTGCAGATAAGTCTTGTAGATTTCAGCGCTGAACTGCCAGGTCTTTGGGTCGACCATAGCGATTGAACCGTCTAGATCGGCATAGAGCACTACTGCCTCATCGAACTCGATTGGTTGATTTCCAAGGCCAACTTATGAAGGTACCGGGACCACTCGGCCCGAAGTAATTCCCCAGGCATCCCGAAAAACATCCGTTACCCGGAACTGGTTGACGACAATTACCGTGGCCGGCGTGCGCATTGACTCAGCCTAATTGCTACCCGTGCTGACCTGTTGCCTCACGTAAATTGCTACCCGTCGGTTGGGGCCGTGGCACCTTGGCCCTGAGCCAAATCGGCTATGGCCGCAACCTGACCTTGGCCACCCGCAATGGCAACATGTTTTTAAATGGTGCCGATGGCAGCAATGGCCAAGGCAGCAGCCAGCGGGTGTTCATCACCACACCCGGCAGCCTGACGCTGGCGGCCAACAACATCCCCCTGCGCGGCAGCGTGTTGCGCGCCAACGGCGGGGCCATCAACCTCACGGCCACCACCGGCAACCTCAATGTGTCGGCCAACAAAGCCACACAGTGGAGCGCTGGCTTTACCAACACCTATTGGGACCAAGCGCAACTGGTTGCCACCAACGGCATCGATGCCCGCTCGGCGGGCGACATGAACCTCGATGGGGTGTACGCCCACACTTGGGGCCGGGCCAACTTCCAGTCTGGCGGCAACCTCACCACCTCGGGCAAGGTCAATCATTGGCGCGTGGACAACCGCCCCAGCGCGGGCAGCAGCTACAACGGCTGGTACCAAGATCATGAGTGGGTGAATTACACCTCATTGACGGGCAATGTAGGCATCACCCTGGGCGCTATGGGCGGACACCTGCGCATCAATGGCACCAACGTGAACGGTGGCAGCGGCACGGCTTCCCTCCAAGCCTTGGGCCATGTGCGGCTGGAAACCGTGATGAACGACATCGTTCAGAACGCCACATCGACGGGCTGGAACAGAACCTGGTGGGGCAAAACAACCACCTGGACGACTTACCACGACCGCGCCTGGCGCAACGTCAATGCCGTGAATGTCAACGCCCGCGACATCAGCATCAAAGCGGGCAACAACCTCAGGATAGAGGCCGGTGACCAGGCGCTGTACCACGCTGTGCGCAACGAAACCGACCACCAAGACACCACCCACACACGCAAAAGCTGGATCGGCATCCGCTACGACAAATCCACCGAGCACAGCACCACGCGCATCAGCACGCCCATGGTGACCCATTTGTATGCATGGAACGGCAACCTGACCAGCTACTCCGGCGGAGATCAGCTCTATCAAGGCACGATCGCCAACTACTACAGCCGCGACATCCAAGCCGGTGTCGGCGAACGCGCCCGCGCCGACGCCCGCATCATCTTGGAAGGCGTCAAGAACAGCACCACGCAGAGCCGCACCCAAGAGGCCAACTACGTGGTCTGGCAGAAGATGGTCAACCAAGGCAGCACCGCAGAGACCTTGGTACTGCCCAGCTTTACCGGACCCAATAAACCCGTGTTCACGGCCCCCGGGGGCATCAGCGTTCAAATACCTGAGGGCAACTTTAAAAGCCAGATCAGAACCTTGAGCACCCAGCTTGGCATGGGTTACTTGAGCGGTCTCCTGACCCGCAAGGTCGTGAACTGGCAACCCGTCAAGCTGGCCTATGACACGTGGAACATCCAGCAGTCGGGCCTGACCCCGGCAGGCGCGGCTCTGGTGGCCGTGGCGGTGGCCTGGGCCACGGGTGGTGCAGGAGCAGGCTTGGTGGGCCAGGGGGTTTATGGCTGCCAACGACTTGTTTTTCGATTGTGTGAAATTGCTGCCTGTAGAGTATTATTTGTGTCTTCACTTGAGTAGTACTTACGCAAGTGAAAAAGCATCATGGTCAACTTTAGGATCTTTGCATTGAAATGAGAATTCAAGCGGTCGTATTTCCCATTAAGTTTGCAAAGTCCATTGATTTACCGTGCCTTAATTTGCACCAATTCTAAGAACCTACATATTCAGCCATGCAAGACGACGAACGCTGCTGCGGCACCGGCACCTGCATCATCGACGCCCAAGGCCACTGCTGGTGCGGCCAACAATGGGACGGCGAAAAAATGTGCATGCCGGTGGCGATGCCGGC
>CAJAFJ010000245.1 GCA_903938955.1 uncultured beta proteobacterium
GATCTTCTTCACCTTCCTGACGGGTCAATAACGGAACTACTTTGTTGATCGCCAGATAAAGGTCGGTGTGGTCTTCGGCCTGGCCACTGATGATGAGAGGCGTGCGTGCCTCGTCGATCAAAATGGAGTCCACCTCATCCACGATGGCGTAATTCAGACCGCGCTGAACGCGATCCGCCACTTCGTAGACCATGTTGTCGCGCAGGTAATCAAACCCAAACTCATTGTTGGTGCCGTAGGTAATGTCAGACTGATAAGCGGCCTGCTTGTCTTCGCGCGGCATGTTCGGCAGATTGATACCGACCGACAAACCCAAAAAGTTATAGAGCTTGCCCATCCACTGCGCATCACGGTTGGCGAGGTAATCATTCACCGTCACCACGTGAACACCTTTGCCTGCCAGGGCATTGAGGTAAACCGGCAACGTGGCGGTGAGCGTTTTACCCTCGCCCGTGCCCATTTCAGAGATTTTGCCGTTGTGCAAGGACATGCCGCCCAGCATTTGCACATCGAAATGGCGCATCTTCATCACCCGTTTGGAGCCTTCACGCACCACCGCGAAGGCCTCAATCAACAAGGAGTCCAGCTCAGCACCGGCAGCGATGCGATCCTTGAACTCTTGCGTTTTGCCGCGCAGAGCCTCGTCCGACAGCTTTTCAAGTTCCGCTTCCAACGCGTTGATTCGAACCACCGTGGTGCGATATTGCTTGATCAGACGATCATTGCGGCTGCCGAAAATTTTAGTGAGAATATTTGTGGCCATGAATGCAAGACTTACCCACCAGCCCACAGGGGCCAACAAAGCAGCTCAATCCTTTTGTAATCTATTTAATTGGAGGCGCTATCGCAAAAAGCAACTTGTTAAATTGGAATTGCGTTTCTGAAATCGCTTAACTGCTCATTTTACATTTGCGGGGGCGTGCATAAACCCCTCTGGGCGGCCACCTTAAAAAGCCGCGACCAACATCAATTGATGCAGGCTTCCAATTCAGCAAACGCCAGCCTGGCACCAAGGCGTTGAATGGCGCGACCCTTGCGAGACATGCATCCGTGATAATCATTTGCCTATGCACTGCCTCATAACAAAACCCCTATGAACCGACGCCATAACGCGGTCTCTCTGTTACAAGCCACCCAGGGCTCTCCAGGCTTGGCAAAACTGATTGAACTGAATGGGGCTTCGGTTGAAATGCGTAAAGCCATTGACCCTCTCATCCCCAGTGCGCTGAGAGCAGCGATCAAAGCGGGGCCGATTGAAGGCAGTATGTGGTGCCTGATTATTGACAACAATGCCGCAGCCGCCAAAATCAGGCAGCTATCACCCTCACTCGAAGCTCATTTACGCAGCAAAGGTTGGGACGTTAATTCAATTCGAATCAAAGTCCAAACTTCGCGCCGCTATTGAGTTCCTCAGCGTTGGCAATCTCGTAAATGAAGTGCTGAGCGCGCATAAAAAAACCCGCACTATTGGAAGAGTGCGGGTTTAGATATTTTTACTGACGAATCAGTTAATGGTGCCGATTGTCGGATTCGAACTGACGACCTACCGCTTACAAGGCGGTTGCTCTACCAACTGAGCTAAATCGGCACAAGCATATTCTACTGTGCCTAATCAGGCTGACTCAGCGAGCCGATAAATTATTTAATTCGGGTTAGCTGAGGCCTGGGTCCGGCTGACGGTGTTTTAGGTGGCTCCGGGTCACCCTTGGGATCACCAACGCGCGATATTGACTCGACGCTGGTCAATTTGACCAATTTCATATCCGTCGCAGGTGCCGCTTCATCACGCAATTGAGTCGGATTCTTCACCGAAGAATTAGCCGACTTTTCAGCGTTAGGAGCCTCTGCAGGAAACGCCATGCCTTGCCCATTCTCCTTGGCATAAATGGCGAGCACGTTACGCACCGGGACCATGATGTCACGTGCTGTTCCTGCAAAGCGACCTTTGAATTCAATGAAATCATTGCCAAGTACCAGTGAACTCGTGGCATCAAAACTGATGTTGAGAACAATCTCTCCATCTTTCACGTACTCACGAGGAACCTGAACACTGCCATCAACAGACACCGCAAGATACGGTGTAAAACCGTTATCGGTACACCACTCGTACAAAGCCCTGATGAGATAAGGACGGGTGGTTGTAGCTTCTAAAGCATCAATCATCGGATGTAGCGAAATTTACTTCCGCATGACCTTCTCAGAGGGTGTCAACGCTTCAATATAGGCGGGACGAGAGAAAATCCGCTCGGCATATTTCAGCAACGGTGCTGCATTTTTGCTCAAGTCAATACCGTAGTAATCAAGACGCCACAGCAAGGGGGCAATAGCCACATCCAGCATCGAGAAAACGTCACCCAGCATGTATTTGTTTTTCAAAAACACAGGGGCGAGTTGGGTCAACCGGTCACGAATATGAGCGCGGGCTTTTTCCAAAGCTTTTTCGTTGCTCTTCGCTGTTCTGGATTCAAGCGTCGACACGTGAACAAACAGTTCCTTCTCAAAATTGAGCAGAAAAAGCCGCACGCGAGCACGATCAACCGGGTCTCCGGGCATCAACTGAGGATGTGGGAAACGCTCATCAATGTACTCATTGATGATGTTGGATTCATACAAAATGAGATCACGCTCGACAAGGATAGGAACCTGGCCGTACGGATTCATCACATTGATGTCTTCCGGCTTGTTGTACAAATCCACGTCGCGGATTTCAAAGTCCATGCCTTTTTCAAACAGGACAAAACGGCA
>CAJAFJ010000246.1 GCA_903938955.1 uncultured beta proteobacterium
AGCACCAGCACGCTGGTGATGCGGTTCAGCTCCATCAACTCGGCCGCGTCAACGGCCAGGGCGTCGCGCGCCACGGTGCTGGGCCGGGGGTGCATCACCTGCTCGGCGGTCATGGTGCGTAAATCAATGCCTTTTTCGACCAAGCGGCGCAGATCGCCATCAGTAAAGATTCCCAGAATTTTTTGATCGTCGTCCACGATCGCGGTCGCGCCCAGCCCTTTGGCACTCATCTCACGCATCAACTCGCTGAAGCTTGACTGCGGCCCGACGTGAGGCACGTCGTCGCCAGATCGCATGACATCGCTGACGTGGGTGAGCAGCTTGCGCCCCAGTGAGCCGCCGGGATGGGAGCGGGCGAAATCTTCCGCCTTGAAACCGCGGGCGTCCAGCAGGGCCACCGCCAAGGCATCGCCCATGGCCAATTGCGCCGTGGTGCTGGCGGTGGGCGCCAGATTCATGGGGCAGGCTTCTTTTTCAACCCCGCAATTCAGAAAGATATCGGCATAGCGGGCCAGCGTGGACTCGGATTTTCCGGTCATGGCGATCAGCGGCGCACCCATACGCTTGAGCATCGGCAAGATGGCGGTGAGCTCGCCGGATTCGCCGCTGTTGGAAATGGCCAGTACCAGATCGGCCGATGTGATCATGCCCAAGTCACCATGACTGGCCTCGGCGGGATGGACGAACATGGCAGGCGTGCCGGTGGAGGCGAGGGTGGCGGTGATCTTTCTTCCAATATGGCCGCTCTTGCCCATGCCCATCACGACCACGCGCCCCTTCACCAGCAGCATCATCTCAACCGCTTGGGCAAAAGCATCGCCCACATGCTGCTTCAAGCCCAGCACAGCGGCGGCTTCAATGTCCAGGGTCTCTTGTGCCAGTCGAATGGCCTTCCCGGCATTGAATGCGGGGGCTTGAATGTGTTGACTTGTCATGGTTGCATTTTATCGGTGGGGGGCTGGTCTTGATAGTATCGAGACATGAGCCCTCTTGAACTGACACTCCTCTATTTACTGGCCGCCGTGCTGGGGGTGGTGGCGTGCCGGTCTTTAAAACTGCCGCCCATGCTGGGCTACCTGGCGGTGGGTGTGGTGATCGGGCCCAATGCGCTGGCCTTGGCCAAGAATGCGGACGGGGTGCGCCATCTGGGGGAGTTTGGGGTGGTTTTCTTGATGTTTGTGATTGGCTTGGAGTTCAACCTCTCCAAACTGCGCGCCATGCGAAACCATGTGTTCGGCCTGGGCTTTTTTCAGGTGATCCTGACGATGCTCGGCGCCACCGCGGCAGCGCTGGTTCTGGCGCGCCTGGTGCCGTCGGTTTGGGGTATGGGCTGGCAAACGGCGCTGGCTCTCTCTGCGGCGCTGGCCATGAGCAGCACGGCTATTGTGGTCAAGCTGATGACGGAACGCATTGAGATGGAGGCGGAACACGGCAAACGCGTCATGGGCGTGCTGTTGTTTCAGGACTTGGCCGTGGTTCCCTTGCTGGTGCTGATCCCGGCCTTGGGCGCGTCGGCCGAGCAGCTTTTTGAAACCCTGGCGGTTGCCGCCTTCAAAGCCAGCGCCTTGATTACCTTGCTACTGGTTGGCGGGCCCCGCGTCATGCGCTTCTGGCTGACTCTGGTGGCACGGCGCAAGAGCGAAGAACTGTTTGTGCTCAACCTGCTGCTCATCACCCTGAGCCTGGCCTGGCTGACCGAGTTGGCGGGCTTGAGTCTGGCGCTCGGCGCATTTATCGCGGGCATGTTGATTTCCGAGACGCAATACAAGCAGCAGGTGGAGACCGACATTCGACCGTTTCACGATGTGTTGCTGGGCCTGTTTTTTATCAGCATCGGGATGATGCTCGATTGGCGGCTGGTGCTGGAACGTTGGCCACTGGTGCTTTTGCTGCTAACGCTGCCGGTCTTGTTCAAGGCCGTGCTGGTGACCTTGCTGGCGCGCGGCTTGGGCGCCACGATGGGGGTGTCGCTGCGCACCGGCTTGTACCTGGCGCAGGCCGGTGAATTTGGTTTTGTGCTGCTGACGCTGGCCCAAGCGAACGCCTTGGTGCCGCCCGCGCTGCTCAATCCGATCCTGGCCAGCATGGTGCTGTCGATGCTGGCAACGCCATTCATCATTCTGTACAGCAACCAGTTAGTCATGAAACTGGTCAGCAGTGAGTGGATGCAGCAGTCGCTGCAAATGACCAGCATTGCGCGCAAATCGATCAATGCCAACAAGCACGTGATCATTTGTGGCTATGGCCGGTGTGGTCAAAATCTGGCCCGCATGCTGGAGCGCGAAGGGATTCCTTATATGGCGCTGGATCTCGACCCGGACCGGGTGCGCCAGGCCGCTGCCGCGGGTGACTCGGTGGTGTTTGGCGATGCCGCCCGCCTGCAGGCCCTGATGGCCGCCGGGCTGGCCCGTGCCAGTGCGGTGGTCATCACCTACCTGGAAACGCCCGGCGCCATGAAGGTGCTGGCCAACATCCGGGCCCATGCCCCGCAAACGCCGGTCATCGTCCGCACGCAGGATGACCATGACCTGGAAGCGCTGCGCCAGGCGGGCGCCACCGAAGTCGTGCCCGAGGCGATTGAGGGCTCGCTGATGCTGGCCAGCCACGCGCTGGCACTGGTCGGCGTGCCTATGCGCCGCGTGATTCGCATCGTGCAAGACCAGCGCGATGCGCGCTACAACCTGTTGCGGGGTTACTTTCACGGCGCCGACGACGACTCGGCCGATGAGATGCACCAGGAGCGCCTGTCGTCACTGACGCTGCCGTTGGGCGCCCGGGCCGCAGGCAAACCGATCAGCCATTTCGCGCTGCAGGCCCTGGACGTGCGTGTCGTCAGCCTGCGCCGCAGCGGGGGCAAGGTGGTGGCTGTGGCCATAGACCCCCTGATTGAAGATGGCGACACGCTGGTGCTCTCGGGCAAGGCCGACATGTTGGCCCTGGCGACGCAAAAATTGCTCAAGGCCTGACCTGCTCATCGAGAGCAAAATCCGGCTGAAGGCACAATAGGGTTTAAGCTTTTACCCGGTGATCCATGCAAAACCTCAGTGTCAACCAATACCTCAGAAACCACATCCGTACCGTGCCCGACTGGCCGGCGCCCGGGGTGCAGTTTCGTGACATCACGCCCTTGTTGCAGGATGCCAAGGTGTTTCGGGTGCTGATTGACGCTTTTGTGCACCGTTACATGGATTCAGCCCTGCGCCCCAACGTGGTGGCGGGGCTGGATGCCCGCGGCTTCATCCTGGGCGCGGTGGTTGCCTATGAACTCAATCTGGGCTTTGTACCGATCCGCAAGAAAGGCAAATTGCCATTCACCACCGTCGAAGAAACGTATGAACTGTAATACGGCAGCGCC
>CAJAFJ010000247.1 GCA_903938955.1 uncultured beta proteobacterium
CGACCACTCTGCCACGCTTCCAAGCCGAGTATTCTAACTGGCTTGCAGTGTGTCTTTGGCTGCCAGCAATGCAAATACTTCATTCAAACCGCCCTGTGTTGGGCAATCAGCCATGGCAAAGCGCCGTCAACCTTGGGATTCCACACGCACCGGTGGACCATCTTGGCCTGCGAAACCTCGGGTGTTTGTTGTCTGTTGTCAAAGCAGGTTTAAGTTGGGGCGATGGCAGATGTATATTGACTGCATGAACGTCAATCACCACCACCATCAGCGCTCCGACCTTGTCCGCCTCGCCACCCGGGCCATGACTGAGCGCGGGCTGCAACCCTGGTTTTCTGACAAGGTGAAGCTGCAGTTGGAGCACATCACCGGGCCGGCTGTGGAGAGTAGTGCGGATATTCGTGACCTCACGGCCATGCTGTGGTGTTCGATTGACAACGACGACTCGCTGGACCTGGACCAGCTCACCGTCTGCGAGGTTTTGCCTGAGGGTGCGGTCAAATTGTGGGTCGCCATTGCTGACGTGGATGCGCTGGTCAAGAAAGGCAGTGCCATTGACGATCACGCGCGAGCCAACACCAGTTCGGTTTACACCTCGGCGTGTGTTTTTCCGATGTTGCCCGAGCGTCTGTCCACCGACCTGACGTCGCTGAACCCGCATGTGGACCGGCTGGCGCTGGTGACCGAAATGTGCTTCAACGCCGACGCCACTCTGGCCAGCGCCACGCTGTACCGGGCTCGGGTGCGCAACCAAGCCAAGCTGGCTTATGACGCCGTCAGCGCCTGGATCGACGGCGCGGGCGAGCTGCCTGAAGCGGCGGCCAACGTGCCGGGCATGGCCGCGCAACTGCGCACACAAGATGCGCTGGCCCAACAGCTGCGGGTGCGACGGCATCTGGCAGGTTCGCTGGAGTTTCAGAGCTTTCAGCCGCGCGCCGTGTTTGACGGTGAAAAGGTGGTCGATCTGCGCCAGCAAGAGCAAAACCGCGCCCGCCAGTTGATTGAGGAGGTGATGATTGCCACCAACGGTTGCACCGCCCGCCATCTGGCCGCGCAGGGCGGCTCGTCGCTGCGGCGCGTGGTGCGTTCGCCTGAGCGCTGGTTGCGCATCGTGGCGGTGGCCAAAGAGTACGGCGAAACCTTGCCGAATGAGCCGGATTCAAAAACGCTGGAAGCCTTTTTGTCGAAGCGCCACCGGGCTGATCCGCTGCGCTTTCCGGATCTGTCGCTGGTCATCGTCAAGCTCATGGGCCGGGGTGAGTATGTGGTGGAGACCAAGGGCCAGTTGCCTATCGGCCACTTTGGTCTGGCGGTGCGTGATTACATCCATTCCACCGCGCCCAACCGACGTTTTCCGGATCTCATCACCTCGCGCCTGCTGAAAGCCGCTCTGGCGCATCAGCCGCCGCCGTATTCCACGGCCGAGCTGGCGGCGCTGGCGCTGCACTGCACGCGCCAGGAAGACGCGGCACAAAAGGTGGAGCGGCAAATCACCAAGTCTGAAGCCGCACTGGTGCTGGAGTCGCACATCGGCCAGCACTTTGACGCCATCGTGACCGGCAGCAACCGTGACGGGGTTTGGGTGCGCGTGTTCTCGCCACCGGCCGAGGGCAAGCTGGTGAGTGGTACGCCTGACTTGAATGTGGGTAAAAAAGTTCGCGTGAAATTGGTGTCGACCAACGTGGAGCGCGGCTTTATTGATTTTGAGCTGGCCAATGGGCATCGCTCAAAGTGACAATATCAGACTACGCCAATCTAACTTCGAGACGCACCATGAAGACCAACCCGGTAAAAAGCCTTCGTCATTTCTCACGTATCCCGTTTGTGGCGACTGTGCAGTTGAAACTGCAGGATCGGATCCTCAACGTGCAGTTGATCGACATCGCACTCAAGGGCGCCTTGCTCAAGACCGAGACGCTGCAGGCGCTGGTGCCCATGGAAAAGTGCCGTCTGGTGCTGCCGCTCACTGAAGGCGGCGAGAGCATCGTGATGACCGGTCGCGTGATTCACCACGAAGGCCAGCACGTCGGCATGGAATGTCTGGACATCGACGTGACAAGTTTGACCCAGTTGCGCCGCTTGATTGAGCTCAACACGGGCGATGGTGATTTGATGAAGCGTGAGTTGTCGCAACTGTTTGCGAAGCGCGAGTCAGCGCCTTGAGCGCTCTTTAAGCGCCGCGCTAAGCCAGGTTATGCTGAAGTGTCGGCGCGTCATCGTCATGCAGACGGCGATTTTTTGGGCGATGCAGCAGCACCTGAACCAGCAGTGCTGCCGCCGCTGAGCTGGTCAACAGGGGCGATGCCGAGAGGATGTCGCTCAGGTTGTCCACGGCGGTGTTGCTGACTTGTTGCACGTAATTAACCAAAGTGATGACATCGCTGGCTTGGACGTTTTGCACATCCTCCGCGAGCAAATGCGGGTCTGGCCAACTGCTGCGAAAACGGATTTTTGCAAAAATGCCGTTGGCAATTGTCACCAGGGAGAGTACGCCCAATGGCTGGATCAAATGCGAGAGTAAACGGCTTTTTTCTGCGGGCGGTGCCGCTACGTAGACTTCACCGACGAGTTGCGCAATTGAGCGCTCCGTCGGCAAGGGTACGGGCGCGTTGGCATTCAGCGGAGCGGGTGTAGGCATGGGATTCATCTTGCTGATCTCCTGTTTTTCTGGCTGGCTTGATAGGGAGGCTTGGCGGGTTGCCCTTAATGCGTTTTTAAAGGATAAATCCAAGTGTGCTGTTTAGTTGTGTCAACTTGATGTCGGGTTGTTTCAAAATGCGTCTAAATGCAAGTAACTGTGATGGATCGCGGTAGGTTGGCAACTATTTCGCACTATGGTTTACCGGTCAGAAACTGATTTCATCTTGTTTCATATAAGATAGTAACCAATTACTATCAAATGGAATGCATGGAGGCTACCGCGTTGAACACCCCCACCAAATTGCCTGCAGAAGAGCGCCGGGCCGTCACGATTGAAGCCGTGATTGCACTGGCGGGTTCGCAAAACCCCAGCGACATCACCACTGCCGCCATCGCCAAACACATGAACCTGACCCAGGGGGCGCTGTTTCGGCACTTTCCCAGCAAAGATGCGATCTGGCAGTCGGTGATGGAATGGGTGGCCGACCGTTTGCTGGCGCGTCTGGACAGCGCGGCTGAAGGTATCGACTCGCCGTTGGCCGCGATGCAGGCTATGTTCATGAGCCATGTCGACTTTGTGATGGAACACCCCGGCGTGCCGCGCATGATGTTCGGCCAGTTGCAAAGCCCCGAATTAACGCCAGCCAAGCGCATGGCACAAACTCTGATTCAGCGCTATGCCGAGCGGCTTCGGGCCCGCATTGAGCAGGGCAAAGCCAGCGGCGAAATTACGCTGGAGGTGGACACCCAGGCGGCCGCCACCTTGTTCGTTGGCACGATTCAAGGCTTGGTGATGCAGTCGATGTTGTCGGGCGACCTGCAGCGCATGCGGGCTGACGCACCCGGGGTTTTCGCTATTTATGAACGCGGTATGAGAAACAAACCATGAAAAACTTCATCTCCCTTCATCGCCGCAGTCTGGCGCTGGCCGCAGTTCTGCTTTTGCTGTTGGGCTTGCTGGGTTTTGTGGCGCTGCGCTCTGGCCCCTTGGCGCCGGTGGCGGTCACCCTGGCCACGGTGGAGCGTCTTGAACTCCAACCCGCCTTGTTTGGCATCGGCACGGTGGAGGCGCGTTTCACCCACAAGATCGGGCCGACGTTTGCCGGGCGTATCAAAAGCGTGAGTGTTCAACCCGGCGACACGGTGAAAGCCGGCCAGCTGCTGGGCGAGATGGACCCGGTCGATCTGGACGACAAAATCGGCGCCCAAGAGGCCACGCTCAAGCGCGCCGAGGCCAGCGTGATGGCAGTCGAGGCGCAAGTTCAGGAAGTTGCAGCGCGGCAGAGTTTTGCTGAAATTCAAGCCAAACGCTATGAACAACTGCTGGTCTCCCATTCCGTCAGCGAAGAAGGTGCCCAGGTCAAGCGCCAGGAATTGCAAATTACGCAAGCCGCCCTGGCTGCTGCCCGCGCCAATCTGGCGGCCTCGCGCCAGGAACTCATCCGCGCCCGGGCCGATCGCGATGGTCTGAGCCGTCAGCGCGCCAATCTGCGATTGCTGTCCCCGGTCGATGGTCTGGTGACGCGTCGTGATGCCGACCCCGGCACCACGGTGGTGGCCGGCCAGTCAGTGGTTGACGTGGTGGAGCCCGGCAGTCTGTGGCTCAACGTGCGGTTTGACCAGCAGCGGTCGCAGGGGTTGCGTGCCCAGTTGCCGGTGCAGATTGTGCTGCGCTCGCGCGCCGGTGAACTGCTGGCCGGTCGGGTGTCGCGCCTGGAGCCGCATGCCGATGCCGTGACTGAAGAGGTTCGGGCCAAGATCGAGTTCAGCCCCCAGCCCCCCCTATTGCCGCCGATTGGCGAGCTGGCCGAAGTTACTGTGGCCTTGGCAGCGCACACAGCGATGCCGGTGGTGCCCAATGCCAGCGTGCAACGGGTCGATGGCAGCCTGGGCGTGTGGTTGGTGGAGGAGGGCAGTTTGCGCTTTGTGCCGGTCAAGACCGGTGCCGCCGACCTGGAGGGCCGGGTTCAAAGTCTGCAGGGCCTGAGCGGCGGTGAACATGTGGTGGTCTACAGCCACAAGGCGCTGGCTGCGGGCAGCCGCATCAAGGTGGTGGACCGCATCATGGGCAAATCGTCATGATCAGCCTGGCCGGGCGCGACATTCTGCATGCGTGGGGCAAGTTCGTCTTCACCGGCATCGGGCTGGGCTTGCTGATTGGCGTGACGCTGACCATGGCCGGCGTCTACCGCGGCATGGTGGACGACGCCAATGTGTTGCTGGACAACAGCGGCGCCGACATCTGGGTGGTGCAAAAAGACACGCAAGGGCCGTATGCCGAATCGTCCAGCATTTATGACGACACCTACCGCAGCATTCGCGGCATGGCGGGCGTGGCGCGGGCCGCCAACGTCACCTACCTGACGATGCAGGTGAGCCAGCAGGGTGACGGCAAGGCGCGCGACGTGCGCGCCATGGTGGTTGGTATCACGCCAGATGGCGCCGGTCACCCGGGGCAACCCGGCTACCTTGTAGAAGGGCGGCGCCTGACGCGCAGCCATTACGAGGCGGTGGCCGACATCGCGACCGGCTTCACGCTGGGTGAACAGATTCGCATCCGGCGCAACGATTACACCGTGGTCGGGCTCACGCGGCGCATGGTGTCATCCGGCGGCGATCCGATGGTGTTCATCCCGATCAAGGACGCGCAAGAAGCCCAGTTTTTGAAAGACAACGACGCCATCGTGGCGCAGCGCGCCCGCACCGCCCAAAACCCGGCGCTGAACCGCCCCGGTGTGCCCGGTTTGCTGGACGCCGTGATCGCCTCGCAAAATACCAACACCATGGTAAACGCGGTGCTGGTGCAGATTGAACCCGGCACCGACCCCGAAGCGGTGGCCGAACCCATTCGGCGCTGGAAGCATCTGAGCGCCTACACCCGACTGCAGATGCAGGACATCCTGATCGCCAAGCTGATCGCCACCTCGGCCCGGCAAATTGCCATGTTTCTGGTGATTCTGGCGGTGGTCAGCGCCGCCATTGTGGCCTTCATCATCTACACGCTGACGATGGGCAAGATCCGCGAAATTGCGGTGCTCAAGCTGATTGGCACCACCAACCGCACCATCGCTTTCATGATCCTGCAGCAGGCGGTAGCACTCGGGCTGATCGGCTTTGTGGTGGGCAAGGTCGCTGCCACCTTCTGGGCTCCGTTTTTCCCGAAATACGTGCTGCTGGAGCCTGGCGACGCCGTGCGTGGTTTTGTCGCGGTGGTGATCATCTGCGTGCTGGCCAGTATTCTGGCGATACGTGCAGCCCTTAAAGTTGACCCGGCGGAGGCGATCGGTGGATAAACAACAAGTCTCAGACGCTTCAACACGCGGCATCCGCATCGAAGGCCTCACTAAACGCTACGGCCACGGCGACACGGCGGTGGACGCGCTCAAGGGCGTCAACATGGTGGTGGCCCCGGGCGAGGTGGTGGGGCTGGTCGGCCCCTCGGGCTCGGGCAAAAGTACCTTGCTCAAATGCCTGGGCGCCGTGATTGAGCCCACCAGCGGGCGCATGGTTTTGGGCCAGGACGTGATTTATGACAACGGCTGGAAGATTCCCGACCTGCGCGCCCTGCGCCGCGACAAGATCGGCTTTGTGTTTCAGGCGCCGTACCTGATTCCGTTTCTGGACGTAACTGACAACGTTGCTCTGTTGCCGATGCTGGCCGGTGTGCCCAACGCCGAAGCGCGCCAGCGTGCGCTGGTGCTGCTGAAAGCGCTGGACGTCGACCACCGCGCCAAGGCCATGCCTACGCAACTCTCGGGCGGTGAGCAGCAGCGGGTGTCGATTGCCCGTGGCCTGGTGAACCGCCCGCCGGTCATTCTGGCCGACGAGCCCACGGCGCCACTCGACAGTGAGCGTGCGTTGGCCGTGATTCGTCTGCTCAACCAGATGGCCCGGCAGTTCGACACCGCCATCATCGTCGTCACCCATGACGAAAAAATCATTCCTACCTTTAAGCGGATTTATCACATCCGCGATGGTGTGACGCATGAAGAAGTGGGCGAAGGCCGGGGCATGGATTGACGGCGCGTCTATAGTGCGCTCACTGTTTATTTCGTTTTTGGAGAATCACTTGTTGTCATCATATAAATTCACTTTTTTATTGTTGCTGGCGGCTGCGCTGCCCCACGCTGGCGCCACGACGCTGGCTTGTCCGGAACTGAGCAAAGCGGTTCAGGTCGGCGTCTGCCCCACCGAGGAGCAGCTGCAATACACCTTCACTGGTTACTGCAGCGATACCGCCAAAGCTTACGCCGGTGAAACCGATGTCTGCACCGACTATCAGCTGTATCGGAAGATGAAAAACACCGTGCTGTGGGAGTCCGCCGACGGTGAGTTCGATGCCTACGTCTCCTGCGATCTGCCAAAAGAATCGCTGCAAGGTGCCAAGGTCGCTGGTGTCAAAGTTGCCAAGAAGGGCAAGCAGACGCAGCTGGTGTGTAGCTATGCCGAAGGCGTCAACTTTATCCACCGAACGCGTGCGGCGTGTCAGCTGGAGGCGACCGCAGACTGCTCGGCGCATCCTGCGTCTTGCATAGCCAGTTGTAATTGAATTTCGGGTTTACGGGATATACAGCGCAGCAAGCCTCCACCCCTTCGCTGGCGATATCCGTGGTTCATATAGCCAGTGTGATTGGCACGAAGGACGAGTTTGCAGCCGCTCCAAAACAGGACTCAGGACGGCGTGGCACTCAGCTCCGTTCGTGTCCCCCGGCCTTTGGCCTCCTCCTTAACCTCACTGCACTGAATGCCACGCCGTCCTGAGTCAGCCAACATGGCTGGAGGTCGATGACGCCGGGGTGGATGGCGCAGCGAAGTCAAGGAGGAGGATCGGGCGCAGCCCGGTCCGGGGGACATGAGCGCAGCCATCAGCCCCGGTGGCATCGACCGTATTTCAGTTAACGGCTGACCGCTACGGGTCTAAAACGGTATCAATAATGTGATCCGAGGCCACGCTAGTATTGGGATTCCCGTTTTTCTGAGGCCAACAGCGTAGCAACCCCCAACCCCCCCAATTGACCAAAAAAAAGCCCCGGAATCCGGGGCTTTTTTATATTTGCAGCGACTGTTTAGTGGCTGACTGCGCCATCGGCACCGAAGCCGGTCTGGGCGCGAACCCATTGGTCAGAGAACGCTTGGCGCTCTTTGGCGGCGCGGGGTGTCTTGTCCGTGACGGAGAAGACATAGGCCAACAAGAAGGCCAAAGGCATGGCAAACAGGGCAGGTTGGTCGTACGGGAAGATCGGGGTGGCATAGCCCAACACGGTCACCCACACGGATTTGGACAACACCACCAGCACCACCGCAGCGGTCAGGCCACCGTAACCGGCTGCCAGGGCACCGCGGGTGGTCAGGTTTTTCCAGTACATCGACAGGAACAACACGGGGAAGTTACCGGCCGCTGCAATACCGAAGGCCAGCGCCGCCATGAAGGCCACGTTTTGCTTCTCGAAGGCAATGCCCAACACCACGGCGATCAGGCCAATGCCGAACGATGCCATTTTGGAAACCTTGATTTCCTGCGCTTCAGACACGTTGCCTTTTTTGATCACGCGGGCATACAGGTCATGCGAGATGGCCGAGGCACCGGCCAAAGCCAGACCCGACACCACCGCCAGAATCGTGGCAAACGCCACCGCCGCCAGGAAGCCGAGCAACAAGTTGCCGCCGACTGCTTTGGCCAGGTGCATCGCCACCATGTTGCCGCCACCGATGATTTTTCCGCTGAGGTCGCCGCCTTCAAAGAATTCAGTGTTGGTGCCCACGATCACGATCGCGCACAGACCCATCAACATGATGACGTTGAAGAAGAAGCCGACAAAACCAGCCGCGTAAAGCACCGATTTACGCGCTTCTTTGGCGTTGTTGACAGTAAAGAAACGCATCAGGATGTGGGGCAGACCCGCCAGACCAAACATCAAACCCATCGCCAGGGAGATGGCGTTGACCGGGTCGGCCAGCAGCTTGCCGGGGGTGTACAACAGGTCTTTGAGCTTGTGCAGTTCAATGGTTTTGGCCGCCAGCGTGTTGAAGCTGAAACCAAACTGGGAGAACGCCAGCAGCATGATGACCGTGCCGCCAAACATCAGCAAACAGGCCTTGATGATCTGCACCCAGGTGGTGGCAACCATGCCGCCGAAGGTGACGTAAACGACCATCAAGATACCCACCACGATCACGGCAATGTGGTAGTCCAGACCAAACAACAGCTTGATCAGTTGACCAGCGCCGACCATCTGCACGATCAGGTAGAAGCACACCACGGTCAGGGAGCCAATGGCGGCCATGGTCCGCACACTGCCTTGGTCCAAACGGTAGGAGGTGATGTCGGCAAAGGTGAACTTGCCCAAATTGCGCAAGCGCTCGGCCATCAAGAACAAGATGATGGGCCAACCGACAAAGAAGGCAATCATGAACAGGTAGGCGTCATAGCCATTGGTGTAAACCATGGCAGTGAGGCCGAGCAAAGTGGCGGCTGACATGTAGTCGCCCGCCATTGCCAGACCGTTCTGGAAGCCGGTGATGCCGCCGCCAGCAGTATAGAAGTCCGAGGCGGTTTTGGTGCGGCTAGCGGCCCAGTACGTGATGGCCAGTGTCATGCCGACGAAGATGGCAAACATGATGATGGCAGGCACGTTGAGCGGTTGCTTCGTGGTGGCTTCCATAGCTGGGCCGGCCAGCGCAGCGCCGGTGGCGGCCATGGCGCTCAGGCCGGCGATGAGTTTCAAAAGAAAATTCTTCATTATTTTTTTGCTTTCATGGATTCGCGCAGCAACTGCTCGGTCAGTGCGTCGAAGTCAGAATTGGCGCGCTTCACATACACCGCTGTGAGCACCCAGAACAGGATGAATTGAAAAAGACCAAACAGCAAGCCGGTGGTGACAAAGCTCTCGCCCAGTCGGATCGCCAGCACGGTGGGGTTGAACGCCACCGTCATGAACAAACCAAAAAACAGCACCAGCACGATACCGGTCAAGGTCCAGGCCAGGCGCTCGCGCTTGCTGACCAACTCCTTGAATTTCGGATTCTCTCGAATCCGGTCATACATTTCAGAACTCATACTTTCTCCTTCAATAAAAATCTATGCGTGGGGCTCAGAACATCTCAACCGACATGCGGTTGGTGGTGGGTCCGGCCAGCTTGATGCTTTGCGCCAGACCAGCTGCTTGCGTCAGCACCGATTCAGCGTAGAAGCGGGCGGTGATGACCTTGGCGGTAAAGAAAGCGGGGTCGCTGTCCATCTGGTCTTGGGCGGCCATCAGGGCGCGGGCCATTTGCCAGCCGCACAGCACGATGCCAGCCAGCTTGAGGTAGTTCACCGCGCCGGCGTACACCGTTTTGGGGTCGCTCTTGCCGTTGGCGACGATGAAGTCAATCGTGTCTTCCAGCGCGCGGCGGCCTTCCATCAGCGCGATCAGCATGGTGGTGCAGTCGTCATTGCCGTGGGCGGCCAGGTCTTGCTCGGTGGCGGCAACTTCGGCGCACAGGGCTTTGGCCACGGCACCCTTGTCGCGCAGGGTCTTGCGGCCCACGATGTCGTTGGCCTGGATGGCGGTGGTGCCTTCGTAAATGGTCAGAATGCGGGCGTCGCGCAAGTGCTGGGCTGCGCCGGTTTCTTCGATAAAGCCCATGCCGCCGTGAATCTGCACGCCCAGGCTGGCCATCTCGATCGACATCTCCGTCGAGAAGCCCTTGACCACCGGCACCAGGTATTCATAAATAGACTGCTTGCTTTTGCGCACCGCTTCATCCGTTGCGTGGTGTGCGGCGTCGCTGGCGGCGGCGGCCACGTAGGCCAAAGCACGGCTTCCTTCGACATGGGCGCGCATGGTCAACAGCATGCGTTTGACATCGGGGTGATGGATGATGGACACCGGGCCGTCCGAGCCCGCCAAGTCACGGCTCTGCACGCGGTCATGCGCAAAGCGCACGGCTTTTTGGTAGGCGCGGTCGGCAATGGCAATGCCTTGCATGCCGACGGCAAAACGGGCCGCGTTCATCATGATGAACATGTACTCCAGGCCGCGGTTTTCTTCGCCCACCACGTAGCCGATGGCGCCGCCGTGGTCGCCAAACTGCAACACCGCCGTGGGGCTGGCCTTGATGCCGAGCTTGTGCTCGATCGACACGCACCAGGCGTCGTTGCGCGCACCGAGAGTGCCGTCATCGTTCACGAGGAACTTGGGCACCAGGAACAGCGAGATGCCTTTCACGCCTTCAGGCGCACCAGGTACCCGGGCCAGCACCAGATGCACGATGTTCTCGGTCATGTCGTGCTCACCATAGGTGATGTAAATCTTGGTGCCAAACACTTTGTAGGTGCCGTCGGCTTGTCCAGATGGACTCACCTGCGGCTCGGCGCGTGAGCGCACGGCAGCCAAGTCGGAGCCTGCTTGCGGCTCGGTCAGGTTCATGGTGCCTGTCCACTCGCCGCTGATGAGCTTCGCGGCAAACTTGGCCTTGAGGTCGTCGCTGCCAGCCACCAGCAGCGCTTCAATCGCGCCATCGGTCAACATGGGGCACAGCGCAAACGACAGGCTGGCGGCGTGCAGCATTTCGGCACAAGGCGTGGCGATAAGC
>CAJAFJ010000248.1 GCA_903938955.1 uncultured beta proteobacterium
AGATCGTCCACGCCTTCCACCTTGGGTGGGTTGAACTTGACATGGTAGGTGCGGCCCGACGCTGCATGCGAACGGCGTCCACTCATGCGCTCAACAATCGCGTCAAACGGCACATCAATCTCAAGCACGTAATCCAGTTTGACGCCCGCAGCCTTCATGGCATCGGCTTGTGGGATGGTGCGGGGAAAACCGTCAAACAGGAAGCCTTCTGAGCAATCGGCTTGGGTAATGCGTTCTTTGACCAAGTTGATGATAAGGTCGTCGCTGACCAAACCGCCGGCATCCATGACTTTTTTGGCTTCAATGCCGAGTGGGGAACCGGCCTTGACGGCAGCGCGCAACATATCGCCCGTGGAGATTTGGGGGATACCATATTTTTGGCAAATGAATGTGGCTTGCGTGCCTTTACCAGCGCCGGGTGCGCCCAACAGAATCAGTTTCATGGATGTCGTCCTTGGATTTAATGAAAATTGGGGGCATTGTCGCGGCTTTGCTCTAGCCGATCAACATGCAAAATTGTTTTAAGAATAGCACGCGACAGCTTCCGACTGGCTTACGCCTGCCGTGCTTGAGCTGTATAAAGTTGACGTACGCGTTCCAGGTCTTCTGGCGTATCCACGCCCATACCAGGCGCGTGTTGGCAAATATGCACTGCAATCTGGTGCCCATGCCACAGCGCGCGTAATTGCTCCAACGATTCGGTGATCTCGAACGGAGCCTGGGCCAGCGTTGGAAACTGCCGCAAAAACCCTACCCGGTAGCCGTAAATACCGATGTGACGCAGTGGCGCCGGGGTGGATAACACGCCGGGGTGGTCTCTTCCGAACGGAATGGGGGCACGGCTGAAGTACAAGGCCAGTCCTTTGGCGTCAAGCACGACCTTGACCACATTTGGGTTGATGAAATCCGGCCAATTGTCAATCGTGTGGGCTGCCGTGCTCATGCTCGCTTGCGGTTGTGCGTTGAGTAACTGAGCGACTTGGCCCACCAGCTCGGGGTCCATCAGCGGTTCATCGCCTTGCACATTCACGACGATTTCATCGTTGCCCAGTGCCAACAAGCTGCAGGCCTCGGCCAGTCGATCACTGCCGGAAGGGTGATCCTCGCGTGTCAGTACGGCTTCAATACCGTGCGTTTGACAGGCGTTGATGATCTTGGGGCTATCGGCCGCCACCACCACCCGGACTTTGCCAGAGGCTGTGCTGAGCGACATCACCCGTTGCGCGACACGCACCACCATCGGGGCACCACCGATATCCGCCAGTGGTTTATTGGGGAGCCGGGTCGAACCCAACCGGGCTGGAATCAGAACCGTGAAACTCAAAGCCCCAACTCCTCATCGGTGAGCGTGCGTGCTTCGTTTTCCAGCAAGATGGGAATACCGTCACGTACCGGGTAGGCCAAGCGTGCGCTGCGGGAGGTTAGCTCCTGCTTTTCACGGTCATATTCAAGCGGGCCTTTGGTGACGGGGCAAACCAGAAGTTCAAGTAATCGAGTGTCCATGGCGGGGATGATAGCGTTGGTTTAAGGAGGTGCCAGCAGGGCTGACAGCAAATGGTCGAGCCGGTCAAGGAAAGCGGGCTCGGGGGTAAAGTCAAGCGGAACAGCCAGTGCATGCGGGCATATATGCCACAACTTGACGACATCTTTTTCAGTGCAAAGCAGCGTGTAGTTTTCGTAATCGCTGCATGACCAGTGACTGAAATCGAAGTGATCCGGCAGTGCCATCGTCTTGTCTAGTGTCAAACCTTGTGACCGCAGCATGCTAAAGAATTCTTCAGGCCGGGCGATAGCGGCAAGCGCTAGCAGGGGTTTTGTCGTGTGGCTCGCCAGATCAGTCAGGTCAACCCGGCTTCCATCTGCCCGCAGCGCGTGGTGGGCTAGAGCGCGCTGCGCAGTGAATCCACTAAACGCCGGGTGAGTGCCGGTGTGCAATACCAGATCAGCCCGGCGTGGCCACGGCTCACGCAGCGGCCCGGCGGGCAATAAAAATCCATTGCCGACGCCCCGGTCGTCAAACACACAAATCTCAAGGTCTCGGTGCAGACTTAGGTGCTGCAAACCATCGTCGCAAAGGATCACTTGGGTCGACGGGTAGCGCGCCAGCAAGGCGGCACCGGCTTCAAAGCGACTGGAGGAAACAAAAACCGGGGCTGAAGTCACACGATTGATCAGGGCTGGCTCGTCACCTACCTCCGTGATCGGGCTGTTGGCCAACACTTCGGTGCAGCCTGTGGAACGCCTGCCATAACCGCGCGAAATTACGCCTACTTTGACTCCGCGGGACAGCAGATGTTGTACCAAGGCCATCACGACCGGCGTCTTGCCTGCACCGCCTACCACCACGTTACCGACCACGATCACGGGCACATTCAGGCCTTGTGTCTTAAATAAACCCGTCCTGTACAGCGCACGTCTCAGCGCTGCCAGTGCGCCAAACAAAAATGAAACGGGCCATAAAAACCAGGCCAGCAGGCCTCGGCGGGTCCAGGCTTGCAGCAAGGTTCTCTGCAACGCAGGCAAGAGCGTTGCTTTGGCGGTCATGGGTTTATCTGGCACCTGCCTGGGCGGAAGACTGGGTAGCAAATGTGATTTGTGTCAGGCCCGAGCGTCGGGCAGCTTCCATCACGGTCACGACCGACTGGTGCTTGGCACTGGCGTCGGCGTTGATGATGACCACCGACTCTTTGCCGGCTTTGGCGCCCTCAATCAGGGCGGCCGCCAGGCTTTCCAGACTGCGATCCGCCACGGGAGCTTTGTTGACGGTGTAGGCCCCATCACTGGTCACGGTGACCAAGACTTCTTTGGGGTAGTCACGCTGCGCGTCAGCGTCTGCCACCGGCAAAGTGAGTTGCATTTCGGTGAATTTGCTGTAGGTCGTCGAGAGCATCAAGAAAATCAACACCACCAGCAACACGTCAATAAACGGAATCAGGTTGATCTCGGGCTCTTCACGCACGCGGTGGCGGAAATTCATGCTTATTTCCTCAAGGTGTTGAGGTGCCGCGCCAGTCGTTCAGAAGCCAGCTCAAGGGTCAGCAGGTATTCGTCAACCCGGGCGCGAAAATAGCGCCAAAAAATCAGCGAGGGGATCGCTACGATCAGACCGAAAGCGGTGTTGTACAGCGCAATTGAAATACCGTGCGCCAGTTGAGCCGGGTTGCCACCAGTTGCGCCGCCTGGCGAGGTCTGAGAACCAAAAATCTCGATCATGCCGACCACGGTACCAAACAATCCCATGAGCGGCGCGGCAGAGGCAATGGTGGCCAAGGCGCTTAAGTAACGCTCCAAACGGTGGGCCACCAGGCGCCCGGCACTCTCCATTGAGGAGCGCAATTCATCCTCGCTGCAGCGCGAATTCACATTCATGGCCCGAAGTCCACTGGCCAGCACCTCGCCCAATGCCGAGTTTTCCTCCAGTTTGGCCACCACATCGGGGCCAGGGACCGAGTTGCGCGTCACATTGAGCACATCGTCCAGTAGTTTTGGCGGCGCGATTTTGCTGGTCTTGAGGCTGATAAATCGCTCAATGATGAGCGCCAACGCCAGTATGGAACAGGCAATCAGGGGCCAGATCGGCCAGCCTGCGGCTTGTATGATTGAAAACAAATTGGGACTCCTCGCTGTCAAAATGCCTGGTAATTATCACTCACGCAAAGTTACATCTGGCGGGAGCGGTTAGCTTGAAATCTGACGGCGGTTTCCGTTCCCTATTTAACGCCCACCCCTGACAGAACAC
>CAJAFJ010000249.1 GCA_903938955.1 uncultured beta proteobacterium
AGCACCGTCACCTGGTTGGCCTGCTGACCCTGCGCGTGTTTGGTGTTTTCAATCTTCACATCGGGCTTGACCTGCATGCCCATGGTGGCCACTTCGCCATCGACCGTGACCCAGCCCTTGCCAATCCACTCGTCCGCTTCACGGCGCGAGGCCAGCCCCAGCTCGGCCATGCGCTTATTTAACCGCAGCGTGCCGTTGGCGCCATAGGCGGACGTGTTGCTTTGCCCGGTCGGCAGGCCCGAGCGGGATGGGGCTGAAACGGGGGGCGCGGCACGTCGGAAAACGGGCGGTTTGCCCTGGTCAGGCGTCTTGGGATCGGACATTGGCTATAAGTTTGAGAGCTATTTACCGTCATTTTACGAGCGCGGGGGTCTCTTGGCGACGGTCATCTGGCGAAAGCCGGCTGGGCGCTAGACTGTGCTTGAACCTCAACCTTAAGGAGCGTGGTGATGCAGGTGCATGTCAACGGTGTAGACCTCTACTTTGACGTCGAAGGACTCGGACTTGTGCCTGACGGTAAGCACATGCGCCAGCGCCCAACGCTGATCTTGCTGCACGGCGGGCCGGGCTTTGACCACAGCAGCTTCAAGCCCGCGTTTTCTCAATGCAGCGAGGTGGCGCAGGTGATTTACCTGGACCACCGCGGCAACGGCCGCAGCGGCCACGGCGACCCGACCAGCTGGAACCTGGCCCAGTGGGGCGACGATGTCAAAGGCTTCTGCGATGCCCTGGGCATTGAAAAACCCATCGTCTACGGCGTCTCGTTTGGCGGTTTTGTGGCGCAGTCCTACGCCACGCGACATCCCACCCATCCAGGCAAGCTGGTGCTGACGAGCACCGCCGCCTGTGCCGATTGGCCGGCAGTGTTTGACGCCTTTGAGCGCATTGGCGGGCCGGACGCCCGGCGGCTGGCCGAGGCCTACTGGCTCAGCCCCACGCCCGAGCGCCGCCGCGAGTACCGCGAAAAATGCCACCCGCTGTATTACACGCGGCCCGCGCCCGACGCCGATGCCGGGGCACGCGAAATAGTGCATGACGCGGTCAACCTGCATTTCGCCACGCAGGAGTTTGCCCGCTTGGACTTTCGGGCTGCGCTGGCCCGTGTGCAGTGCCCGGTACTGGTGATGGCGGGCGACCGTGACCCGATCACACCGATGGCCTTCAGCGAGACGATCGTGCGCAGTCTGCCGGCGCCACTGGTGCGCTTTGAGCGCTTTGCCGACTGCGGCCACGGCATCGTGCGCGATGCCCCTGAGCGGCATTTCGAGGTGTTGCGCGACTTCATGGCATCCTGAATCAACGATTGAAAACCTGGCTGCGCAAAGCCGGCAAGTCCAGCACCCGCAGGCCGCCGTATTCAACGCGAATCACGCCTTGCGTGGACAGAGCGGTCAGCGCTTCATTGACGCGCTGGCGCGACAGGCCCACCAGGTAGGCCAGTTCTTGCTGGGTGATGCGCAGCACCTCGCCCACGCCGGGGTACAGCGCCGGGTTGAACAGTGCGGCCAGGCTGCGCGCCACGCGCAGGTTGGGGTTGTTCAGGCGGTCAATTTCGCGCGCGCCAATGAACTGGGCCAGCCGCTCGTTCAACTGGTTCATGACAAAGCGGTTAAAACCAATCGAGTGGTCTAGCAGCCAGTG
>CAJAFJ010000250.1 GCA_903938955.1 uncultured beta proteobacterium
GAGATGACGGGAATTTCAGCTGTGAGGAAATCCAGGAACGGTTTGATCGGGTCGGTAATTTCCTGCACTTTCTCGACAATCGGCCCGATCACGTCGGAGAAATACGAGCCCAGATCCAGGCCGACATGGTCAAAGCCCACATATTTCAAGCCATTTTTAAGAAAACCGCCATCCAGTTCGCTCAGTGACACCAGTTCACCGGCGCCGCGGTCACCGAGTGACCAGACCAGCGTGAAATCAGCCACCACAGACGGAAAGTTGGTGTCGGCATTGGGCACCAGATCGCTGCTCAGCGACAGCTTCATGTCGAGGTCGACCACGGCTTCAGCGGCAATGCCCACTTCAAGCGTTATCTTGCCCAGCTCGCCAAAGCTGAGGTTCTCGTCGTTGGCGTCCTTGCCGTTTTTAATGTTGACGCCAAAGGTGGCGCCCAGGTGGGTGAAGAGGCCGTCGTCGTCGGTCGTATCGTCGGTTGCGGTCAGCTGCAAAAAGCCCAGCGTGCCCGTGATGCTGGCGCCTGGCACGGTGACATCGACATTGAGCTCTAGTTCACTGTCGTCGGAGATGTCAAGGTAGAAACCGTCTGTGCCGGTGATGCCGAAGCCCAGGGCGAGCTCCCAGCTGATGTCCAGCTTGATGTCGCCCTCGGTTTCCAGGCCCAGGCCCGGAATGCCGATGTCAAAGCCAATACCGGCACCCACGTTCAGCAGATTGCCACCGAGCTTGAAGTTCCACTTAATAAAGGAGTCGGCGAAGGCAACACCCGGCTCGTCCAGGTTGGTGTCGTATTGCACGTCATCCACCGTTATCAAGCCATCGTCGGTGATGTCCAGCAGCAAGTTCAACCCTCCAGCGTCGGAGCCCAGCAGATTGAACAGGATGGTCGACAGCGGGTCGGCGCCGCTCGCCGCATCGCCCGGGTTGGCGAGGTCTTCGATGGCCTGGCGGAAGTCTTCGACAAAGCCGCTGCGGAAGTCGCCGATCACGTCGGCGGCACCCGCCAGCTTGTCGCCCACCAGGGGCAGGGTCACGCCGCCCACCTCACCGTCGAGGATGTCCTGCAGCCCCTCCAGAAACAGGTCGATGCCGTCCACGCCCAGCAAGAGTTGATCGAACAGGCTGAACTGGCTCAGGTCGATCGTCAGCAAATCGTCCGGCACGTCGATGCTCAGGGTGCTCGGGTCAAACAGGTCCGACCACGCCAGCGTGATGTCGCCCGCGTGGATCGACTCGGTGGGGAAGTAGACCGGCAAAATCGCGCTGGCGGTGCCGCCAAATTCGACATTGACGTTGTCGGCAAAGTCTTCCAGAAGAGTGACGAGCTTGACTCGACCGTCGCCGTCGCCAGGCAAGCCCCCGGTGGGTGTTACGAACAGGGCAGCATCAAAGTCCAGCGTGGCATTGGCGTCGATGTGGGCCGAGCCGTCCTTCACAAAAACGCCGACCGGGCCCAGCGCCGCGCGGAAGCTGACGTCGTTACCCTCGGCCAAAATATCCGCATCGATTCCCGTGGATTCAAAAATGTAGACGTCCAGCGGGTTTTCGATATCGAAGCCAAAGTCGAGCTGCACGGTGATGTCGCCCGAGGCGTTCAGATTGGCCGCGCCGGCCAGGCTCAGGACGCCCTCCATACCCAGCAATTCAGCCAGATCCAGATTGAGCGCCACCGATTCATTGAAGCCAGCGGCCAATGTCAGGTTAATGCGCAAGATGTTCAGGTCGTCTTCTGGGTCCGTAGTGCCCAACGTGTCGGTGTACAACACCAAGTCGATCAGGTCGCTGAGCTGCGGAATGCCAAAGGCTTCCTTGAGCTTGTCCTCCAGCAGTTGAATCGTCGCGGCCGAATTGGCCTGCGCGTCTTCCACCGCCTGGGCAAAACGATCAGCCACGCTGATCAGATCGTTCACGCTCAGGTCGATCAGCGGCAGGGGCTCGCTCAGAAAACCAAAGGCTTCAAAGTCGCCAAGGAAGTCGGTCAGGGACTGCAGGCCATCAATGATGCTGGCGAAGTTCAGATCAACGTTGCCAAAATTCAGCAGCGCGCCAAAGTCAGGGAACGTAAAGCTGATGACCGGCAACTCCGACAACTCCGGCAAGGCCGCAAACGGGTTGCCAAAGCTGTCGATATTGATCTTGATCTGTGCGTTGGCGGGCAGGGTCAGGCCCGGCAGGTCCGGACTCATGCTGACATCCAGCGCGAGCGAGCCGCTGCCGGTCAGGGACAGGTCTAGCAGGCTGCTGGGATTGTTCAAACCGGTGAGCAATTCCACAACCGAGATACGACCGTCAGCTGCCGTGGTACCAGGGTCGAGCAAGGCAATGCCAAGGTTGGCAACGAGGGTACCGCCACCCGCCACATCGATGCCCACAAAGCCAAACTTGGCCGTGCCGGTGATACCGTCGTTGCTGGTGCCATCACTATCGGTGTCGGTCGGCGCACCGGCGCCGTTGACAAGTTGAGGTGTGCTCAGGCTCAGCGTCACATTGGCGCTGACGTCTTTCAGGAAGAATCGCTCCAGCGCCGACAGACCGCCCAGGTCCGAGCCCTCGATCACGCCGTCGGCCGTTTCGCCTTCGCCCGCGTCGGCCGCGAGGATGCCCAGCCCAATAGCGGCGGTACTCTTGTTAGCCAGAAGCACCTTGAAGGCGCTGGCCCCGGTGGTGGCGTCGGTCAGGTTCAGCCCAGTTTCGCGGTCATTGAGCGAAACCTGCACATTGTTGCCAGTGGCGGACTCGATAGCCGTCTTGACGTCGTCCAGCGTGGTCGCACCAAAAAGGCTGACACTGTAGCTCGTGCTGTCACTTAGCGTGATGGTGAAGTTGTCGCGGTTGGCGGTGTTGGTGGTGCCCAGGCCAAGCTCGGTCACGGCGGTCGAGCCCGCAACAGCGGTGATGACCAGCGAAGTCGCCGGATAAGTTGGCGGTTTAGTTGCCGTATTTACGGCCACGAAGTTCAGCTTGGTGCCAGTCAGGCCTACGGTGATCTGGTTCTTCAGTCCCTCTACGGCGTCGATGGCCGCCTGCACGTCCGACACCACGTCCAGCAGGAAACTGTTGTTGTCAGTGCTGAGCTTGGTGACGCTGACGTCATAAGACGTGCCATCCAGAACGACTTTGAAGCCGGCATCGGCACTGAGCTTGAAGCCAGGCAGGCTGGTCACAGCCGTCGCCGTCAAAGGCACGTCGGTGGCAATGCCGCCGTTGATTTCAGAGAGCGGTTTACTCAACGTAATCTTGTCGCCCGACGGCGCAGCGCCAAGGTAAATGCCGGCCGTCAGGTTCAGATCGCCACTGGCCGTGAGGCGCAGCTTGCCCTGGGTTTGCAGTTCCAAAAATTCCGGCAGGCCGGGCAGGTCGAAATCGACCGGAACGTCAACCTGACCAAAAGTGTCGGCGAGCTTCAGATCGATGGTCAGCGTGTCGTCGAGGGCGTTGTAAGTGAGCAGGCCGTTAGCGCCCAGTAGCTCGGTGAACTTGAGTACCAGCTCCTCGACCGTGGTAAAGGTGGCCGCATTGACGCCATCGACCAGCTTGCGACGGTCATTGCCGAGCTTGGTGTTGTTGCCCGTATTCGTGACCAACACATTCACGGCGGCAGCGCCGTTGAGGGCAATCGCCAGCGTGACGTCGCCCGAAACAACATTCGGGATGGCGACACTGCCGGTGAGCGACTTGAACACCCCGCCGGTCGTTGTCTCGGTGCCAGCAATGCCCAGTGCGGTCACGGCCGCCACCGAGATCGACGTGATGGATGCGTCATTGGCAACGAGCCTGAACTTGCCGTCGCTGATTTCAGCGCGCAGTTTTCCGGCGAGCGTAGGCGCTTCGAGTGCAGCGTTAATGTCAAACAGCAGCGTGGTGCTGCCATCCTTGCCGTCGTCGGCATCGTCAAACAGCACGCCATCGCGGAAGGCGTCGGCCAACCCGAGGATGTCATCGAGCACCGGGCCGATCAAGGGTACGTCGGCTGCGGCAAAGGTGTCAGATTTGCGCAGTTGATCCAGGTAACCCGTCACCTGCCCCAGAAGGCCGACCAGGGTGGCGGCATCGAGGCGGGCAAAGTTGCCCAGATCGCTCAACGCGGTGGGCAAGATGACGGTGGCGTCGTCCGGGTTGTCCATGTCAACATACATCGTCAGCGTGTTATCGGCCGTGGCCGTGCTGCTGTTGATACCGAGGAACGCTACCTTGACGGGCAGCGTTAGAGCGACGCTACCAGCGACATCGATATCGACCAAATCTGTGAGGCCGTCCACCGCTGTGAGTGCATCCTGAAATTCACTCAGGTCGAGGCGTCCGTCGCTCAAGTAGCTGCCGGAGTCCAGCAGGTTCAGGTCGACGGCAAAATTGGCACTGGCCGTGCCGTCAAAAACTTCGATCTTCACGAAACCAAAACGGGCCGTGGCATCCAGATCCACGGTCGTGGCCGTGGCGGTGTAATTCAGGTTGACGTCCTGCAGAAACAACCAGTCCAGCGCCGAAGCGCCGCCGAGAGCACCCTTGCCATCGAGACCCAGTGTGAGGTTGACCGACAGTGTGCCAGCAATGGCTGCAGTGGAACTGGTCGAGAAGTCGGCCAACCCGTTGGCAAGGTCAAAGTCCAGCGCGAAGACGGGGCTGCCTGAAAACGCTTTGTCAAAACTCAGATCGAAGGTGATCTGGCCTGACAAGGCGTCGTAGACTAAATCTGAAGGGTCGAGCCCGAGGGCGGTAACCAATTGCTGCACCGTCTGGACCGCGGCCAAGTCACTGTCATTTAAAAAGGCGAACACATCCACCAAACCATCCAAGCCATTTAGGCCGTCCGCGACAAAGGGCAGATCGACATCGAGCTTGCCAATCAATTCGTCAAGCGATGTCTGGAGTTTTCCCAGCGAACTGAGCAGCTCGGTAGGGTCGAGCTTGAGGAAGTTAGCGATATCGAGCGCACCGTCACCCGTGAGTGCAACGTCGGGCGTACTGGTAAGGTCGGCCCAGGTGAAGGTCACATTGGTGTCGGCGATAGGCAGTGCGGTGTCAAGGCCGGGCGCAACGCTCAGCACGCCAGTCACGGTGAGGTCGGTGGCCGAGGCATCCGTCAGGGCGGAAGCTGTCAGGACCTCAGGCGGTTCGCTGGCCAGTTCAGGCAGTTCTGTCAGGCGGATTTTTCCGTCGTTCACAACGGCGTCATTGAACTTGAAGGCCAGCCCCGCGTCCGCGTCGAAGGCCATGGTGGCCTCCTTGAGGTCCACACCCAGAAATCCCATGCGCCCCGTGGCGCTCACGTCGCCAGCGTCGTGCGTCATCTTGGTCACTGTCAATTCGGGCGTTGACGAGGCATTGGGCACGATGAAGAAACCGTCACCGTCCGTCCCAATGGTGATGTTCAGGTTGGCCTCAAAGTCCAGCGCGACAAGACCATCGAGATCGAGCGCCTGCAACAGCGTGCCCAGGGCGCCACCAAAGTTGGCCGAACCGTCGAGTTTCAGGTCAAACAGCGCCGACAGGTTGCGCACCACATGAACCACCAAGCGGGTCTCGCCCGGAACAGTGGTGGTGTCCAGCGTCACATTACCGACAGTGCCGTCCAGTGCGTCGAGTTGAGTCTGCAGTTGTGCCAACGTCAGAGTTTCGTCGAGCAGCGAGGCGAGACTGAAAGTGCCGTCGGTACTGCGCAACATCCGGGCCAGAATGGCCATGCCATCGTCGATTTGCAAGGTGCTTCCGGACGCCGCCTGGAAGAGCGGCTTGGTAAAGCCGGTAGCTGAAACGGTGAGCCCGGCCACAAAAGCCTGGTCAATGCTGGTCAGGTTAATCGTCGGGCCCGTGCCTGAGGTCTTGAGGAAAACTGCGGTGTCCGTCAGGGTGACGTCGCGCTGCGAGGCAACCACCAGCGTGTCGGTGCCAGCCTCACCCCAAAATTGGATGTCACCCGGCAGCGCCGCAAGAACGTCGTCACCAATTGTGAGGGTGTCGTCGCCGCCACCGGCCTTCAAGGTCAGGCTGCTGGCGGGGGCGGTAAAGGTGATACCCGCAAAGCTGTTGTTGTCAGATTCGACCGTGATCTTGCCGGCGCCGCCAGACTTGATGCGAATGTGGTCATCACCGGCTGTGGCGGTGATGACACGATCGGTCACCACCAGGTTGTCGGTGATCAGTTCGATGCCGGCAAAGCGCGTTTCGGCAACGTTGATGGTGAGCAGGCCGGCATGGGGACCGTTTGCGGCGTAGCTGCTGGTCGCCACGGTCCGTGCCTCGATAACCAGGGCGTCGCCAGCGCCGGTGCCGCCATCGATGCTGCCGCTGATTGAGCCCGCCGCACCTAGGACGAAGGTGTCCTGGTTAACGGCATCACCGAGCAGTTTCTCGAAGCCGCTGAAGCTCAACGCGCTGCCTACATACCCGGCGTTGGCGCCATCAAGAGTCCATGTCGCGTCCGGCCCCTTGACTTGAATCAGGTCGCTGTCACCCGAAGTCGTGTCGGTGGCGATGACGCTGTTACTGAGTCCGCTGGTCAGGTCGATGACGATGCGATCAGTGCCGGTCGATCCCTGGATCTTGACCGACAGGACGTTGCTGGCAAGATCATGCGCTACCACCGCATTGTTGACATTGTTGATGACCTGGACCTCGGCGGTGGTCGCGTCATATTTGACCGTCAGGTCATTAGCGCCTGCCGCTGCGGTGACCAGCAAGTCGGCACTGAGCAGCACGCGCGGCTCCATGGTTTCCAGGCGCATGGCGGGGAGCTTGCCGGCTGCGGGGGCGGACCAGCGCCGCTTGCCGGTCCGGTCGTTCGTCGAAAGGACCCCGCAGGCCCGGTTCACGAGGCTCGACAAAAGTGACGGTTTGAAAATTTCCGTGGTTGCCAGATTCTTCATACCATTCCCCAATTTCAAAAAGTTGTCGCGCTTACATGAACATAGATTCCGACAGGATCATCAAGCGGCTCGCAGACGCCCGGGCCGCCACGTCGCTGTCATTCCAAACACCCGTGTCACGCGTTCGTGACTTGGAGTGTGAGAAATCGCACCACAGGCTCGCAGACTAAGTTACCTAGTTTTACTTTTTAACCGGAAAAATGGAAAAATGGTCAATTAACTCTGCTCAAGTGTTATTGAATTTACAGTTGCCAATTGACAATCATCAATTTATCTCTTTCTGCAAACTGGAAATCATTAGCTTCTAAGTGATTGCAGGTGGTCTACCCAAGTGAGGATTGTTCTTTTCACGCTTCAGTAAGTAAGGGAGTGGCCAACACACATTGACCCGCCGGTGCAACGCTGTCAGGGGGTGGCAGTTAAAAGAAGGCCGGCTACCAGCGGTGCGGTAGCAATTCGGCGATATGGCTATTCTTGTGTGTAGACAGGCAAGACAGCACATCTTTGAGATGGGCATACGGTCTCAGTCACGCCGACAGCAGACGAACTACAGCACTCCATCGCCCAGGATATCTCGCGGGTGAGCCCGGCCAGCGCTGGCGCGCTGGCCACAGCACTGCATGACTACCCCGCCCGCCAAGTGAAGCCTGCGCTAGTTGGCCGCGCGACTCTCCGAACGGCCCAACGTCCACGTCAGCCCGACACCCACGCTGGCGCCATGAGATTGAAGAAAAAGTGGACTGGCACGGTTAGCCGCGCCATCGTAAAGTTCGTAACGGATAAAGCCAAACACCCGGACATCGGGCGTGATGTCTTTGGCGGTGCTCAACCCCAAGCGGGTCGCAATCAGCCCGGCCTTGGCTTCGTAAGCCGGGCGTTCAGCAGTGGCATATTGCGGTGCAACGCCGTAAAAATAGCGGTTCAACTTGCGGTCCCCCAACACCAGACTGCCACTGGCAGACCAGCGCCAACCGGAGCTTAAATCAAGGGCTTCATACACCAGCTCGGGCTCAAACGACATGCCCTGCGTGCGCACGCCACTGTTGAATTCAAGCACGGCACGCAACGGCACTTCCAGACGAACGCGGCTGGTCGGCGTGGGCCGGTCCAGCGTCATCTTCAGACGGGGACCAAACTCGACCAGGGTGCCCAGGTCCGGCATGCCCCGGCGTGCCGCAATGTCATCGGATTTAGCGGGTAGCGAGCCTGCAAAACCCAGATCAAACTCGTAGTCATCGGTATGCGCGATACGCGCGGCAATGCTGGTGCGGTCGACACGCAGTACATCCCCGCGATAAATCAAAAATGGCAGCACCAAAGCCCGAGAAGAGCGCTCAGTCGATGCGGGATAGGCCGGCGTCGAAGCGAGGCCACCAAAAGCACCAATCTCCCACAAAGGCAGGCTGCTGTTCTGCGCCTGCGCGGTCAGCGTTGATGCCAATAAAACACCACCGATCAAAGGAAAAAATTTCATGGAGAGTCCAGTTAGGAGGAAAAGTGTTGTTGTCCGTGCAGGACGTTGGCAACGAGCAGGATTATTTCATGACCAAACCGCCGTCAACGTACAGCACTTGACCCGTCATGAACCGGCTCCAGTCGGAGGCCAGAAACAGCACGGGGCCGGCGACATCTTGCGGCGCGGCGATTCTTCGCAGCGGAGTTTGCTCTGCGATCTGGTCTTTGACGTCTTCGCGGGTGGATCGGCTGGCATCGGTGGGAAACACCAGACCTGGCGCCACGCAGTTGACCCGGACCCCCAGCGGCCCCAACTCGGCGGCAAGATTGCGGCTGAACCCCACCAAGGCCGATTTGGCGGTGGTGTAGTCGTGATAAGGCACGGTGGGCCGGGCGACCAGGTCGCTGACCAGGTTGATGATGCTGCCGTGCGCCACGCTCCTGAAATGGGGCAAGACCGCCTGGCACACGTTGTATGTGGATTGAACTGCGCCCTCAAACTGCGCTTGATAGGCGTGCCAGTCCAGCTCCCAAAAGCGCGCCCGCTGTTCCGGATCGAAGGTGTAGGCGCGAAAGGCATTGTTCACCACCACATCCAGACGGCCCAACTCACGCAGGATTTGCGCCACCATGGCTTGCACATCCGCTTGAACGGTGACATCGGCTTGCATCATCAGAGCGTCGCCGCCCGCCGCCAAACAGGCCTCCACCGTGGCCTGTGCCGCCTGCTGGTTATGCAGGTAATTCACCACCACGGTGGCGCCTTCGGTGGCGAAAGCGGTTGCAATCGCCGCGCCAATGCCGCGCCCTGCGCCCGTGACGAGAATGACTTGGCCCTTGAAGTCCATGCTTTTGATCCCGTTACTTGAGCAAGTCCTGGTCGACCACATCGGCGACCCGGATATCGCGCTGCACCATGCCCAGGGCCTTGAAGGTTTGCGCCGACTTTTTGAACATCTCAAGGTCAATCGCGCCCAGCCCCTGCTTTTGCGTGGTGGCCGAAACACTGGACAGGTTGCGCAGTTTGATGATCTCCAGATTGACCACCGGGTTCTGCCCGTCAATGGCGCGTTTGGTGGCCAGGTTGGCGGCCTCTTGAGGCGCACCGACCATCCACTGGGCGCTGTCGCGGTAAGCTGACAAAAAGCGCTTGAGAAGCGGTTTTTGTTGCTGGTAGGTGTCTTCACGCACCACGAACAAGTCGCTGGAGATGTTGATAAAGTTCTTCACCTCCAGCACATTGAAATCATTCAAACCCCGCTGGCGCGCCACCAGCAGACCGGTATCGGTGGCGGCGGTAGCGTCCACCTGACCTTGCATCAGGGGCACAAAGTTGAGCAGGCCGGTGACCACAATGGTGACATCGGACTCATTCAAACCGGCCTGGTGCAACAGCACCAGCAGGTTCTGGCGGGTGCCGCTGGACAGGCTGTAAACGCCAATCCGCTTACCCTTGAGGTCGCTCGGTTTGCTGATGTTTTGTGACTTCAGCGAGACCACGTTGAACACGTTTTGCGGGTAAATGTCGTAGATGGCGCGCAGTTTTTCACCTTTGTCCAGCGCAGCAAAGAAGGAGCCCGGATCGGTAAACGCCACCTCGGCCTGGCCGCTGAGCAGATTGCGAATGGCATCGCCCCCGCCGGCACCGGGGATGTAGCCCAGTTCAATGCCCTTGGCGCGGAAAAAACCTTTGTCTTCCTCCACCAGCAGATTGGTGATTTCGGTGATGGGTTTGCTCCAGCCGGCCACCGTCACTTTGCTCAGGGCGGCAGGTGTCTGGGCTTGCACGGACAGGGGCGCCAGGCCGACCCATAATCCAGCGGCGGCACACAGGCCGATGAATCGCACAGCGATGTTTCTTTTCACACGGTTCTCCTAAAAATATCAAACATACGATTTGAGCAAGTAGTGCTCCAGCCTCAAGGTGCATTGGTACATGACCAGCCCCAGGAGCGTGATAACAAACAAAACGGCAAACATCAGCGGCGTGTCCATCATGCCCTGCGACACAATGATCAAGGCCCCAAGCCCCTTGCTGGCGCCGACAAACTCGGCCACCACCGCGCCCACCAGGGCCAGCACCACCGCCACCCGCAGACCCGCCATGATGCCCGGCAAGCCGGCCGGAATTTTGAGGCGCCACAGGATTTGCCAGCGGTTGGCCCGCAGCATGCGGAACAGTTCGAGCCGCTGCGCATCCACCGTTCTCAGGCTGGTCAGGGTGTTTTCCATGAGCGGGAAAAAGCAGATCAAGGCCGTCATGACCACCACCGGCAGCGTGCCAAAGCCGAACCAGACAATGAACAGCGGCCCCAGCGCCAGCTTCGGGATGACCTGGCTGGTGACCACATACGGCATCAGCATGCGCCGCAGATAGTCACTTTCGCCCAACACCAAGCCACCAACAAAACCCAGGCTGCCGCCCAGCGTCAGGCCCAAGCCCACCTCCAGACAAGTTTGTGCGATGTGGGGCCACAGGTAGCCCGAACTGAGGCTGCGCCACAAGGCCGCCATCACGACGGACGGCGCAGGCAACACCAGTACCGATAGCGCCAGGCCGCGCGCGGCCAACTCCCACAGGCCCAGCACCAGCAGCAGCAACACCCAGGCCGCAACGCGAGGGTTTTTCATGGTGCGGCCCGGTCCATGGAGGCGCGCAGTTCGGCACAGATGTCATTGAACCCGGCGCTGTAACGCATGGCTTGCGCACGGGGCTTGGGCAGGTTGATGCGCAGATCGCCGTGCAAATGGCCGGCCGTCATCACGGCGACCCGGTCCGCCAGATACACAGCCTCGGAGATGTCATGCGTGACAAAGAACACCGAGCTGGCCTGCTCCTGGCAGATGGCCAGCAAGACATCTTGCAGTTCTTCGCGCGTCATCGCGTCCAGCGCGGCAAAGGGCTCGTCCATCAGCAAAATGGCGGGCTGGGTGACCAAGGCGCGTGCAATCGCCACCCGGCTTTGCTGACCGCCTGAAAGTTGGCGCGGGAAGTGGCGCAAATGGTTGTTGAGGCCCATTTTGTCCAGCAAATGCAAGGCCCGGTCGCGCTCCAGGGCGAGCGGTGCGCGATGCAGGGCAATCGGCAACAGCACGTTGTCAAGCACACTGAGCCAGTCCAGCAAGGTGGGGGACTGAAAGACAAAACTGGTGCCCGCCCCGGGCGCCAGTGCCGCTTCGCCTTGCACCGTGACCCGGCCTTGTTGCGGCTGCAACAAACCAGCGGCCAGCTTGAGCAGCGTGGTCTTGCCACAGCCGCTGCGCCCCACCAGGCAATGAAACTCCCCCGGCAGGATGGACCAGTCCACCTGCTTGACGATGGTCGGCCAACCGGGGTAGGTGTAGCTGACCTGTTGCATGTCGAGGATCGGCATGCGTCAGGTCCGGTAGCGGCTGAACGCTTCAGCCGCCAGTTCAGTGGATTGTTCAATCTCGACCATCTGCACCAGGTCGAGCAGGCTGAAGCGCCCGTCATGGTGCCAACCCGCCTCCGGTGAGGTCATGGCGCCGATAGCGCAAATGCGGGTCACCCCGGCCTGGCCCAGCCGTGCGGCGAGTTCAAACAGTTCTTCGGGGGACGCCGCCAGGCCCGCCGTCTGGAGCCAGACCCGTTGTGGGGCGATCAAGGCGATGACGTCTTCAAGCCGGTCCACCGCGACCACGCTCACGGTTCGATTCAAGGCACTGGGTGTCAATGGTTTGGCGGTGCGGCTGAAAGCCACATGCCAGAGAGCGCTGGCGTCGCCCAGCAACTCCGTCCCATCATCAGCCATGGCCTCAAACTCCCGCGCCTGCCGCCAATGCGCCACGCTAACGGATTCTTCCAGCGACAAGGCCCGACGCGGAAATTTATGCTGCAAGGCGGCCAGCTCGGCGGCCAGGTAGTGGGCGAATTCCTGCGGCGTCACCTTGCCGCCGCGCGCCACATAAAACACATGGGGCGAATAGCAGCCCTGCTGCTCGTAACGCACCACATCCAGCGCAGCCAGTCGGGCGGTGGCGATGGCTTGGCGCGCATCCAGTGCGCACGGCGACACCATGCCAAAACTCAGCTTGTGGCCGTGGGGCAAAAAACGGGTGTGGGCCGGCACTTGCCGACGCAGGTCTTCCAATGCCGAATTGCCGCCATACGCCACCACGGCATCGGCCTCACCAAATAATTGCTGCGCCAACGCGGGTTCGCTACTGGGCCACCACACCACCGCCAGGCAATCCGCCATGCGCGGATCGACTTCGCCCAGCAGTCGGGCAAACCAGGTGGCCAACAAGGGCTCGGCACTGGACACCTTGCCGATGTTGCCAGCCTTGACCAGCAGCCCTGAGATCAGGCTCCACAACGGCAGGCCGGGCACATTGCCGGCCCAAACGTGGGCCAGCAGATCCGGCCCCACGGCTTGCGCCCAACCGCCTTTGGGACGCGGCTGGAACACATCGAGCATGCTGGGATTGGCGAAATCTTCCGCCACAAACCGCGTCAGTTGCGGCGCACGAAAACACTTGAGGTAGGCCGTGAGCGCCAGCCGGATCATCTCGGGATGAAAACCCGTGACCCGCGGCAGCAGCCGCTCGGCTTCTTGCCGGTACGGGTCTTGCGGATCCAGCAACCGGGCAATGGCCCGGTCGATGATGGCAATGATCTGCGAGACCGACAGCGTTTTAAGATAACCGTGGCTGGCCTGGCGTACCCGCTGTGTGAGTAACGCCAGCTGCGGCGGCGTGAGCAGCGGCACATCCACGGTCAGGGCGTCCTGGCCCGCGCCGAAAGTCAGGCAGTGCCAGGCCAGACAAGCCGGCTCCAGCCCTGGCAGATGGCAGGCAGCAAGCCTTGGCGACGTCACAGTTTGGCAGCCTGCAAAAATTCATCCACAGCAATGGAGCAGCCTTTGGCCTGCGCGCCCTGGGCCCGGCCCAGCAACAGAAAACCGTCGTCAGCCGCCTGGCCCACGTCTTCCGTCAGGATGGTGGTGACCGAATTGAAATTACCCAGATCACAGTGCGCCAGGATGCCGCGCTGGCCCGGCGGCACGTCGGCACCGGTCAGGGGATCGACAATGCGGGTTTTGATCCAGTGCGGCCCGACTTTGACGGACGGCACGCGCTGGTTGCCACGGTCATAAAACTGCGTGCTCAGTTCCGTCATGCCGTACATATTGATGCACTCGCTGCGGGCAATGCCAAAAGTGGCGGACAGTTGCAGGTAGAAATCATCCATCGGCAACTCACGCGACTGGCCCTTGAAGCCACCGGTATCCAGAAATCGACTGCCCGCGGGCAAAGAAAATTGATGCCCCAGTGCTTGCAGCGCATCCATCAGATGAACAAAACTGTAACTGGCGCCCAGCAGGGCGATGGGCTGCTGGCTGGCTTCTGCTTCAGCCAAAAAGGCACACAATCGGGCCGTTTCAAGACCATTGGGACTGATGAAACAAGCGCTGTCCGGGGTGCCAAACTCACGCATCGCCAGTGCCAGGTAGTGGGCCAGGGATGAGTTGGGCATCAACTCCTCCGTCGGGAAAAGAATCCCCATGCGCAGACGCTCGTGTCCGGGCATGAAATGCTGCTGAAAGTTGCGCGTCATCGACAAGTCATACACCGCCAGCGAGGGATGGTAGTGGCGGCCTTTGACTTCGGCCCGGGTCGTGCCGCTGGTCATGAACACGCGCGCGCAGTCCTGAATCGGCTGGCAACTCAGGGTCAGGTCTTTGAAGGCGTTGATGGGAACAGCCGGAATGTCGCGCCAATGCTTGACCGAGCGCAGGGTCTTGCCCCGTTGCAGACAAAAGCGCTGAAATGGCACGTTATGCTGAAGTTGATGGGCAAACAGCGACAAGGCAATGGCATTGAACTCAGCATCGGTCGACTGCGATTGAACGATGAACTGGAGAACATCACGAACGAGGTTCGCATCCGCGGGTCCGGGGAGACGGTCTGACACTGTCACATTGATCCTTCTGGCATGGGCACATGGGAACCAAGGTCGATGCAAGCCAAGCCAGAGATAGGCCATCCCTGCAACTCTTCTTACGTCGGCATGATCCGATTCAAGTTCACGGGTTCGGCAAGCCATCTCAGCGATCAGGCCTCAGCCTTGTCGCACCCCGGAGTGGCCGGATTTTACGTCACCCCACCGTCTAGGAACCCGCACGCATGGAGAGTGAAGTTGACTACCGGGTCAGCGACGCCCACGCCATCAAAGCGCCAATCAGCACCGGCTGGTGCAGCATGTAGTAGCTCAGACTCCAGCGTCCCAATGTGGTCAGGGGCTTGAGTGCCGCCGGCACGGGCCACCCCGCAACAAGGCGACCCCGACCTGCCAGCCAGTGGCCCGCCGCCACGCCCCACCACATCACCCCCAGCCAGGGCAGCAGTGGCACATAGTCCTCGGTGACGGGCTTGCGCGTGATGAGGCCGAGCCAGTTCAAGGCTGGCGCATTCAACATCTCGGGCCATGGCGTTGCCGCCAGCGTGCTCAAAACATCTACGGTGATGAATTTAAACGCGATGGCGACAGCCCCCAGCCCCCACAACCAGCCGCCCCAGTGGGCGGTCAGGCGGGCGATGATCAGCATCAAGGCCAAGCCGTGCAGCACGCCAAAGTAGATAAAGCTGTGCGGGTACATCAGCCACGAACCCGCCGTCACCAGCACGGCACAGCCCAGCACTTGGCCCCAGCGCCGCCAAAACCGGGGCCAGCTTTGCCCTTGTGCCACCGCAATCGCCTGGCCCAGGCCAGCACACCACAAGAACAGGCTGACAATACCGGTGCGCTGCCAGGTCCAGAACGGGTCGTTGTAAAAGTCCTGCTGAAAGTAGCCAGCCTGGGCCAGGTCAAAACTGAAATGAAACGTCGTCATCCAGACCATGGCGAAGCCGCGCAGGGCATCTACCGCCTCAAAGCGGGCGCTGACAGAAGGTTGAATCATGCGCAGAATAATAAGCGCGCCCGGCGCCCTGCCAGTTCAGGGCAAGCGGAACATCTGAACCGAGCGTGCCAGCGTCACGGCACTGGCGCTGAGGCCATCGGACGCAGCGGCAGATTCTTCGACCAGCGCCGCATTTTGCTGGGTCACCGAATCAAGATAAATCACTGCCTGGTTGACCTGGGCAATCCCCTTGGACTGCTCATGGGTCGAATGACTGATCAGCTCAATCAGCTTGCCAGTCATCTCCACCGACTTCACCACAGCATCAATCGCGCTGGCAGCACTGCCCATTTGCTGGGTGCCGGTGACGATGTGTTCGGTGGTATTGGCAATCAAGGTCCGAATTTGCCTGGATGCTGCCGCGCTGCGGCCCGCCAGCAAGCGCACTTCGGCCGCCACCACTGCAAAACCCCGGCCCTGATCGCCCGCACGGGCCGCCTCGACTGCCGCGTTAAGCGCCAAAATATTGGTTTGAAAGGCAATGCCCTCAATCACACTGATGATCTCCTGCATCTGGCTGGAAGAATCGGCAATCGCCCCCATGGCCAGGCC
>CAJAFJ010000251.1 GCA_903938955.1 uncultured beta proteobacterium
AGCACGCGGTCGCCAGGCTTCACTTTTGCAAGCGTCAGCGCACGACGCACCTTGGTTTTCTGCGCAAGTGCCATGGGTTGCTCAAAATCGCCCTGGAAGATGGCCGATGAATAGTTCATCGTTTCATCCAGCCACAGCGAGTAAAAGGTGTTGCCCAGGTCGTAATGGGCATGGATGTTTTTGCGGCTGTTGGCCCGGCTGTTGTGGTGCAACAGGTGTTTCACGCGGTACAGCAAGCGCCCGGCCCAGGTACCAAAGATCATGGCATCCACCTCCTGGCGGTTGGCAGAAAACACCTTAAGCAGCTCGGTCAGATTGGGCGTGCTCCAGTCCCCGGCGATATAGCTTTCGGCAAAGCCAATGTCGCCCGATTTGAGCGCGGCACCAAACACGTTCCAGTTGTGCAGCGTGATGCTGGCACTGGGGTGATGGGGCGTGTGCATGGTGTGTTGCTGCGGGTGCTCGCCAAAGCGGCGCTGCGATCCATCGGGTAGATGCAAGGTAAGGGCGCCGTGACGCAGGTTTTGCAGCAGGCGCAGGGCGCTACGGGCGGCAGCGGGAGCGTCTTTGGGAAAAGCGAGGCGTTGTGCAGTGGTGGCGGTGGTCATGATCAGCTCCGTGCGGTGGTGCGTGGAAAAAATGCGGTCAAGGGTCTGCGGGCGGTTGCGGCTGTTCAGCGCGTCACAAAGCGCTTGGGTGGTTTGGGTTTGCTGAAAAACGGGACTTTTTTGAGCCACAGTCGCAGGGCTTGCAGATGGATGTGCAGCACCACCGCCAGCGTCATGGCTGGATAGCGCCACAGCGCACGGCGCACGGCGGTGGCGGTCAGGGGCTGCAAGGTGCCACTGACGCTGGTTTGCAGCAGGGCCGTGTCGGGGTCGGTGTCGTGATAGTCAATGCGGGCCACGGTTTTATCCAGCCCGCAGTGTTGGCTGCGCATAAAACGGAAGCGGTAGTGGCCCGCCACCGGGTTGAATGGCGAGACATGAAACACCTTGGCAGCCCGCTGCTCCACCCCGTAGCGTGGGGCATCCAGCAAATAGCAATGGCGCTCACCAAAAGTGTTGTTGACCTCCACCACAATCGCGCGCAGGGCGCCGCCCTGGTCATGCGGCGCACGGTGGCAGTACCAAAAGCTCACCGGTTTGAAGGTGAAGCCCAGCACGCGGGGGTAGGTGTGCAACCACACCTCGCCGGTTGCATCGTGGATGCCTTCGGATTGCAGCAACTCGTCAAGCCAGGCAATGGCGCCGCCTTCTGTGGTGGGGCGTCCATCGCCGTGGTCGTGCTCAAAAAAACTCATCAGCCCCGGGCGGTTGATGGACCAGGCGCCGTCTTGAGGTGTGGCTTTTTGCAGGCTGCGTAAAGGCAGCATCAAAAAATAGGTGGGGTAGTCAAACGCATGGCGCTGCGGGCGCAGCCGGGTGTGGCGCACCTGGCCAAAGCCGATGAGCGGTACGGGCTGGGTCACGCCGCCGCCCTCTCGTTGGCCGTGGCACAACCCAGGTCGGCTAACAAGTGCTCGGCGGCTTTCAGACCGGATTTGAGTCCGTCTTCATGAAACCCATAACCCATCCAGGCCCCGGCAAAGTAGCGGCTGTGCTGGCCTTGCAGCTCGGTCATGCGGCCTTGTGCGGCCACTGCGGCCAGGTCAAACACCGGGTGCGCGTAATCGTATTCGCCAATGATCTGGTCTTGGGCAATGGGGCGCAGCGGGTTCAGGGTGACCAGCACGGGCTGTTGCCATGGCAGAGGTTGCAGGCGATTCAGCAGGTAGTGCAGGCACACCTGTGAAGCATCCTGACCGGACGTTGCCGCGCGCTCGTAGTTCCAGGCCGCCCAGGCCGACTTGCGCTCGGGCAACACAGACGCATCGGTGTGCAGCACGGCCTTATTGGCTTGGTAATGAATGGCGCCCAAGGTCTCGCGTTCTTGCGGCGTGGGGTCCGTCAGCAGGTGCAGGGCTTGGTCCGAGTGGGTGGCGATGATGACCTTGTCAAACACTTCCACGCCCGCGTCGGTGTGAATGCGCACACTGCGCTTGCCTTGGTGCGCGGCACCCGGGTTCTCGATGCGGCGCACGGGCGTGTTCAGGCGTTTATCTGCAATGCCGGCGGTGATTTTTTCCACGTAATGCTGGGCACCGCCTTGCACCGTCCACCACTGCGGGCGGTTGGTGATTTGCAGCAGGCCGTGGTTATGGCAAAAACGCACCATGGTCGAGACCGGAAACTGCAGCATCTGCGCGGTAGGGCAGCTCCAGATGCAGGCCATCATGGGCAAAAAGTACCAGTCGCAAAACGCAGTGCCAAAACCCTGCTCCCGCAAAAACTCACCCAGGGGTTGCTGCAACTGCGCTTCAGAACCGCTGTGGGCCATGCGCGTAGTGAGCGCGTTAAAGCGCAACAGGTCACGCAACATGCCCCAAAAGCGCGGGTTGGCCAGGTTGGCGCGCTGTGCAAAGACGGTGTTGAGGCTGTTGCCGCTCCACTGGATG
>CAJAFJ010000252.1 GCA_903938955.1 uncultured beta proteobacterium
CCTGCACGCTGGCAGGCCAGAATCACCTTGGCAATAAATTCGTAAGGTGTTCGCTGGTCACCGCGTATGTGGACTTCGGGTTGGGGCTCCCTGGAAGACACCGACTTGAGTCGGTCCAGCAGGTCACCCTCGTTTTTCATGTGCAATTCGTTCCAGAACAAATGCCCTTCACGGTTGACGGCAATGTTGACGTCATCCGGCTTGGTCAGGCGTGGCTGGTTAACCTCTTGCGGCAAGGTGACATTCTGGGTCTGCACCACCACCGGAATCGTGATCAAAAAAATGATCAGCAACACCAACATCACGTCCACCAGGGGTGTGGTGTTGATGGCCGAGATCACCTCGTCTTCGCCCTCGTCAGAGCCGATATTCATGCCCATGATGGATTCCTTGAATAGGCTGCGCGATCAGCCCTGGCTCTTGGGCTTGCTGCCCCCGAGCAGGCACTTTTCCAGATCCGCGGCAAACGCATGGACTTGCGCCATGGCATTCTTGTTACGGCGCACCAGCCAGTTGTAGCCCAGCACAGCAGGCACCGCCACTGCGAGACCAATGGCGGTCATGATCAAGGACTCGCCCACCGGGCCGGCCACCTTGTCAATCGAGGCCTGACCCGCGATACCAATGGCAGTCAGTGCGTGATAGATCCCCCACACGGTGCCAAACAGGCCAACGAATGGCGCCGTTGAGCCGACGGTCCCCAGAAAGGCCAGACCCACTTGCAAGCGAGCCTGGATTTCTTCAAAGGCACGGTCAAACGCCATTTCAATCCAGTTGTTCAACGCCACTTCCTTGGCCAGCGCACCTTGATGCTCATTGCGCGCTTCTACCGCGTTTTTCGCGACATAACAAAAGGCGCCCTCCTGCGGCAAGGCCTCGACGCCTTGCTCCAGCGTGCTGGTCGCCCAGAACAGCTGACGCACTTTTTTGGCATCTGCAAACAGCTTGCGCTGCTCCAACAACTTGGTCACCAAAATATACCAACTACCCATGGACATGATGATCATGATCATCAGCGTGCCACGGGCAACAAAGTCGCCCTGGGACCATATCGCGCTCATGCCATAAGGGTTGTCGACCACTTCCATGGTTTTCTTTGCCGGCATCGGCGGCGGCAATGGTGCTACCGCATTGGCGGCATCGGCCGGGGCGATCAAGGCTGCAGGTGATGTCGTTGCTGCTGGCTGGGCATGCACAGAGGCAACAAGGCCCGCACACATCCCCAAGGCTACCGTCAATGCAGCGATAAAACGCTTGCCAGGGTGGTTGATTTCAAACATGTTTTTCTCCAAGAAAATTACTTATTCAGATGCTTTGTGATGACGTCAGGCAGTTACTCAAGACGCCACACATATTTCAGACTGGCCCAGGACCGTTCCGGTTTCCCGTCTACGGTTCCTGGCTTGAACTGACACTGGCTCAGTGCCGCACGCGCCGCCTCATCCAGGCGCGTGTAGCCACTGGATGTCTCGACTCGGCTTTCAACAACCCTGCCGCCTTCATCAATCATGAAGCGCAACATCACCAACCCTTCTTCTTCCAGTCGCTTTGACGTAGCGGGATATTCAGGCTTGCGGCAACTTTTAGCGGCATCGATCACCGGCGCAACGCGTTGCACTGGTTTAGGCAAGGCGGGCGGCGCTGGTGCCACCTCCACTGGCGGAGATACCGTCACCGGGGGCGTTACCGTGATCGTTGGCGCCGCACTCACCGGAGCCTGCACCGCCACTTCAGAAGGCGGAACAAAAGGCGGTGGCTCCACCTTCTGCTTGGGTGGTGGCTGCGGCTTGCCTGGCGGCGGGAGTTTTTTCAACTCTTCAATCAACTTGGTTTCAATCGGCCCCCGGATGACTTCAACCGCTTTGCGCGCCAAACCAGTGACGAGTGCGTAGGCCGTAACGAGGTGCAGCAAGACGACAAAAAATATCCCGAGACTCTTTCGTCCTGACTGATGTTGACTTTCTGCGTAACTCATAGGTTACGACCCTGCAAAGACACAAACCCTGTCGTTGGCGATTCACTTACTGGCACACACCTGGACGGCATGAAGGGCCAATTCCTATATGCAGCAGACTTCTTCATATCGGTATCTCCTTGTCATTATTTTTAACCCCGAGACGGCACTATTTGTGCAGCAAATTTCAGAATTAATAATGTAGGAGTTAGCCGAACAAACGGCATAGTCTGCATGGACGAGAAGCGCGCATATTGCCCTTAAATCGGCTAGGGGTTTTCCCCATTATCAGAAATTAGGAGCTTCAACCCCCCCATCGACACCGAGAATCTTGCCGGTGATCCAGCTCGATGCGGGTGAGACCAGGAACAAAGCCGCCGCCGCAATATCTTCGGGCTGACCCAGGCGCCCCATGGGGGTGGTGTTGCACATGCGATCTTTGCGCTCAGACGTGAGGAAAGGGGCCAGCGCCTCGGTCATGATGGTGCCGGGCTCAATGGCGTTGATGCGCACCAATGGTCCAAAGTCCTGCGCCAGGTTGCGTGTCATCTGGTTCAGGGCCGCCTTGGCGGCACTATAGGCACTGAAATTTTTCTGCGCGTAACGTGCCGCCACCGATGAAATATTGACGACTGCGCCGCCACCGGCATCGCGCATGGCTTTGGCGGTCTTCTGGATCAGCAGGTAGGCGGGCGTGACGTTCCAGGTCAGCACGGCGCTGAATTCGGCGCCACTCATCTTCAGCGGATTGTTCGGACCGGAGCCGCCCGCGTTGTTGATGAGAATCGAGATTTTGCCGAGTTCAGACAGCGTGCGCAGGACCAGCGTGTCCAACACGGGCTCATCGCAAACATCGCCCGCCACGGTGATGGCACGCCGCCCCATGGCGCGAATCTCTTCGGCGACAGCATCCAGGTCCGCCTGCGTCCGCGCTGTCAGTGCCACATCGGCACCGGCCTGGGCCAGCGCCAAGGCGCAGGCGCGGCCGATGCCTTTGCCGGCACCGGTCACGATGGCCACCTGGCCCGATAAGGAAAATAACGAGGGAAGAGTGAGCATGAAAATCTCCTGTTGATTCAAGAAACTTCATCATGCCCGCAGCCGACTCGATCATCCTCCTACAAACGGACGATAGCGCCAGAGTGATTGACCGACCCTCAGGGAGTGACGGCGCCGCGAATCATCTGGGAAAATTGTTCGGTATACGGCGGCAACATGCCCCATTCACGACGTGGGTCGTGGGCCGAGTGGCTGTAAACAGCGCGCGCGTGGCTGAACTCCAGAAAGCCCTCATGGCCGTGGTAGTGGCCCATGCCCGAAGCGCCCACACCGCCAAAAGGCGCGTCGTGCAGTGCTGGGTGCATGGTCACGTCGTTAATTGAAACGCCGCCTGACAAGGTGTGGTCCAGCACCCACTGCTGTTCGCTGGCGTCCTGGCCAAAGTAGTACAGCGCCAGCGGACGCTCACCAGCATTGAGCTGGTCGACTGCCTCGCTCAAGGTGCTGTAACTGCGCACCACCAGTGCTGGACCAAAAATTTCGTGGCAAGAAATTTCGGCCTCCGCAGCCGGATTGACGACGATACGCAGCGGCATGCGGCGTGCCGCGACCGCCTCCGCGCTGGGCCAGTCACCGGCGATCACCACGCGGGCACCCCGGGCGCCGGCGTCGGCGACGTAGGATTCGATGCGGGCGAAATGACGCTCGTTGACCACCGGGGTCACATCCGAGTTGTGTGCCACGTCGGGGTGTAATCCGCTGTAAAACTCCTGCAAACCGGACAACAGAGACTCCAATTGCGACGCATGCACCCAGACGGTGTCTGGCGAAACGCATAACTGCCCCGAATTCATGGCCTTGCCGACCGCGATGCGCTCTGCCGCATTGCGGATGTCGGCGCTTTGGCCAATCAGCACCGGCGATTTGCCGCCGAGCTCCAGCGTCACCGGCACTAGGTTCTCGGCCGCCGCTTTCATGATCAGCTTGCCCACGGCCGTGGAGCCGGTAAAAACCAGGTGATTAAAAGGCAACCCCGAAAATTCAGCCGCCACCTCGGGCCCGCCTGTCACCACCGCCAACTCATCGGGCGCAAAAAATTCAGCCACGGCCTGTGCCAGCGCCGCTGCGGTGCGGGGCGCAATTTCGGACGGTTTGAGCACGGCACGGTTCCCCGCCGCCAACACGCTGGCCAGGGGCGAGAGCAAGGTGAATACGGGGGCATTCCAGGTGCCGATGATGCCGACCACGCCCTTGGGCTGGTACTTGACCCAGGCCGTGGCGCCAAAATTATCGAAAGGCGCGACACTGGGCCGGGCCTGATCAGGCATCCAGTCCGCCAGTTTGTCTCGGGCATGTTTGAGCGAACCCAGAGAGCCCGCAATGTCGTTCATCATCGAAAACACCGCGGATCGGCCGCCAAAGTCATCGCCCATGGCCGCGCACAATGCGTCATTGTGTTTAACCAGCATATCGATCACGCGCTGCAAACGCGCCTGGCGGGTGGCTGCACTGACCGGACCCTCAGCGCGAAAGGCCGCCTGTTGTGCCGCCAATACATTGCGCAGGGAGGGGATAGAAACTGTGTCGGACATAGGGACTCCTGAACCAAAAGAAAAAAATAGTCAACTCATTGACAGTAAGGCGTCATCCTAACGGCATGATTTTTCTCAACTTCGTCCAAAAGGACGATGGCAGATACCCAATAAACATCGCACCATTAGGCATGAACACACCCAACCCGCCTCGCGTCTACTGGCGCACCCACTTAAGCCTGGGGCTGCTGGCCCTTGTCTATATTTTTTCTTATATTGACCGTCAGGTAATTTCGATCCTGATCGAGCCGATCAAACAGGAATTTGGCGCCTCTGACACCCACATCGGCTTGCTCACCGGCATCGCCTTCGGTCTGCTGTATGCCGTGATGGGCTTGCCGCTGGGCCGACTGGCCGACCGCAGTAGCCGGCGCAACATCATTGCCATATCTTGCACGCTGTGGAGTTTCGCCACGCTGGCTTGCGGCATGGTGTTTCAGTTCTGGCAACTCCTGGCGGCACGCATGGCGGTGGCGGTTGGCGAGGCCGGTGGCATGGCGCCGTCGATTTCTCTGGTGTCGGACCTGTACCCGCCCAAGCGACGCTCCCTGGTGATCAGCCTGTTCATGATGGGGCCCCATTTCGGCGTGCTGATCGGACTGGCCCTGGGCGGCTGGATTGCCCAAAACTACGGCTGGCGGACCACCTTCATTGCCTTTGGTATCCCCGGGCTGGTGCTGGGTCCGCTGGTGTGGCTGTTGGTGCGTGAACCGGTTCGCGGCGGATTTGACCGGCCCAAGGCGGGCCCCGTGGTGGCCGCCGAACCGCTCTGGACGCAGGTGCGACGTCTGTTGGCGATCAGCGCCTTTCGCAACGTGGCCCTGGCCTGCGGCGTGGCGGGCATCGCGGGTTACGGCTACGGTATCTGGACGCCCAGTTTTCTGGTGCGCACCCACGGCCTGAGCATTGCCCACGCCGGCTTGATGTTCGGGGTTGCCAGCGGCATCGGCGCCATGAGCGGGACGATGTTCAGCGGCGCGCTGTGCGACCGGCTCACGCAGCGCGATGTGCGCTGGCAAATCGGCCTACCACTGATCGGGGTGGCGCTGAGCATACCTTCGGGTCTGGCGTTTCTGCTCTGGCCGACCGGCTCGCCCTGGGTGCTGGGCCCTCTGCTGGTGCCCAAAGCGATGGTGTTTGCCATGCTCTTCGGTTTCTTTGCCAGCTGGTGGGCGGCCCTTTCTTATAGTGCGGTTAGTCAGATGGTCGCCACCAGCGAACGCACCGTGGCCTCCGCCCTGCTGAACCTGTTCATCACCTTGCTAGGCGTCGGCGCGGGCCCCTTGGTGACGGGTGTGCTAAGTGATATGTTGACCCCCATGTTTGGCACCGATGCGCTGCGCTGGGCACTGGTGGCTGTCGTTTGCCTTTTCCTGTTCACCGTGCTGTTTTTCGCCCTGGCCGTGCATCCCTACCGCGCGCAATTGGCACGCAACCAGGACGCCACATGAATCCGCTGCCCCTCAAACCCGTCGTCCTCATCACCGGCGCCAGCCGCGGCATTGGCGCTGCGGCGGCCGAGTGTTTCGGCCGCGCCGGTTGGCGCGTGGCCATCACGGCGCGCACGCAAACCGACAACCAAGCGCTGGATCACCAGTTGCGCCGACCCGACGGCAGCCTGATGGCCGGCAGCCTGGCCAGCACGGCCGCACGGGTGCAAGCCCAGGGTGCCGAGGTCTTCGCCCAGGCCATGGACCTGATGCAGCCGGACTCTCTCGGCGCCGCCGTGGATGCGACGCTGGCGCACTACGGGCGCATTGACCTGCTGATCAACAATGCGGTCTACCAGGACCGTGAAACCAACTCACTGGTGCGCGATCTGCAAGGTGATGCGCTGGAGCGCACGCTGCAAGCCAACGTGATCGCCCCTTTTCTGCTGGTGCGCCGCGTGTTGCCCGTGATGCTGGCACAAGGCCACGGACAAATCATCAACGTGTGTTCCGGCGCCGGTCAAAATGACCCCCCCGTGGCCGCCGACCAAGGCGGTTGGGGCTTTGCCTACGGCGCCTCCAAAGCAGCGCTGGGACGGCTGGCCGGTTGCATCAACCGCGAGCATGGGCACCAGGGCCTGCGCGCCTTCAGCGTCAACCCGGGCTTGGTCACGACCGAAGCCGTCACCGCTACCCTGGGTGAAGATGGGGTGCTCGCGAAACGCTATGGCGCCATGCCACCACACGCCATTGCCGAAGCCTTGCTGTGGCTGGCGACTGATCCGCGGGCGGCCGAACTGAACAAGAAACCCAGCCTGATCGATCTGCAAAAACTGCTACAGGAACACAAGCTGGCACCTATCTGAGTCTGGGCACGTCCGCTAAACCATGGCCACCTATCGTCCAAATGGGGTATGCGGCCACGCCAACGGTCATTCAAGATACCTCTGTCTACAACACCCCTATCTGGAGAACACATGGCAACGACAAAAGACTATCGACTTGGTGAATTTACCTACCCTCGCGGCTGGTTCATGATTGCCGAGTCCTGCGAATTGAACACCCACCGACCACTGGCCGTGCGGTTTTTTGGTATGGATTTCGCCCTCTACCGCGGGCGTACCAACAGCCAAGCGGTCTTGCTAGATGCCTACTGCCCGCACATGAAGACCCACCTGGCCGCGCCCAACAAGACCAGCTATGTGGTGCAAGACGGCATGGGCACCAACTTGGAAGGTGATGGCATTCGCTGCCCCTACCATGGCTGGCGTTTTGGCGCGGACGGCAAGTGTGATGACATTCCGTACCACGACGGCGCCATTCCGGCGGCGGCGGCAGTCAAGAGCTGGACCGTGGTTGAGAGCCTGGGCGCGGTGTGGGTCTGGCACGACCCCGAGGGCGGTGCGCCCGAGTGGGAACACCCCAGCCTGCCGCAGTGGAGCGACCCCGCCTGGGTGCACCCCAAGTGGGATCACCTGGGCATGCTGAACCAGCACCAGCAGGAAGTCATTGACAACATTTGCGACTACGGCCACCTGAGCCCGATTCACGGCTCCACCGTGGCCCGCTTTGAGAATGAATTCAAGGGTCATTTGGCCATTCAGCGTCAGTGTGGCGGCCACCGCACGCTGGTTGCGGCCGACGGTGTCAGTGCTGAACTGCACACCATCACCACCTACAACGGCCCGGGTTGCCTGATGTCGGACCTGACCGGCATGTACGAGGCGGTGATGCTGATCACCAACACG
>CAJAFJ010000253.1 GCA_903938955.1 uncultured beta proteobacterium
CGCCAGTGCCACGCCCAGCATCACCGCCACCACCGCCGCTGCGTTGCGCCACGGGAGGTGACGCAGCTCTTGCCACGAGAAGGTTTTTAGCAGCGCAATCACGGCAGTGTCACAAGGGCGACAAGCCATCGGCCGCCAGCCGCAGCACCCGGTCGGCGCGGGCGGCCGCCGCTTGCGAGTGCGTCACCAGCACCATGGAGGCTTTGTGTTGCCGGGTTTGCGCCACCAGCGCGTCCATCACCATGGCGGCGGTGGTGGGGTCGAGGTTGCCGGTGGGCTCGTCGGCCAGCAGCAGGCTGGGGCGGTGGATCAGCGCCCGCGCAATCGCCACGCGCTGCAACTGCCCGCCGCTGAGTTGCTGCGGCAGTCGCGCCCCGAGCCCGCCCAGGCCCACGGCGTCGAGCATGGCTTGTACCCGGGCGTCGTCGTGCTGGCCCAGCAGCATCAGCGGCAGCGCCACGTTTTGCGCCACATCCAGGTGCGGCAGCACATGAAAAGCCTGAAACACAAAGCCGGTTTTCTCGCGCCGCAGCCGCGCCAGGCCGTCGTCACTCAAACGGCTCAGGTCCACGCCGTCGAGCGTTACCGTGCCGCTGTCCCATGTATCCAGCCCGGCCATACAGTTCAGCAAGGTCGATTTGCCAACGCCCGATTCGCCCACAATCGCCACAAATTCGCCCGGCGCCACGGTCAGCGACACCCGGCTGAAGACCGGTACGGCGCCGTAGTGTTTGCTTAAATTGGTGATGACGAGGCTCATGCCGGGCGGTTGGCAAAAGTTTGGGCCAAAGCCAGCACCTGTTCCAGCGCATCCGGTGCATCGCAAGCCACCACCTGGCGCTCGGGCATCGAACGCAGCCAGGTGATCTGGCGTTTGGCGAGTTGGCGGGTGGCGAAGATGCCTTTGTCGCGCAGCTCGGTCATGGGCCACAAGCCGTCCAGTGCTTCCCACGCCTGGCGGTAGCCGACGCAGCGCATCGATGGCAGATCGGGGTTCAGGTCGCCGCGTGCCCGCAGGGTGTTGACTTCGTCCAAAAAGCCCCCGGCCAGCATGGCGTCAAAGCGCTGGGCGATGCGCTGGTGCAGCCAGGCGCGGTCTGTCGGCTCCAGTGAGATCAGCAGGGCATCGTGCGGCGCCGTGGGTTTGGCGGTGTGAAAGGACGAGAGTGCTTGCCCGGAAATGCGGTACACCTCCAGCGCCCGCTGAATGCGTTGCGAGTCGGCCGGGTTGAGCCGGGCGGCGGTGACCGGGTCCACCAGCGCCAACTGGGCGTGTAGGGCGGGCCAGCCCAGCTGCAAGGCTTCTTGCTCCAGAACAGCGCGAATCGCCGGGTCGGCCTTGGGCATGGCGTCCAGCCCCTGGCTCAGGGCTTTGAAGTACAGCATGGTGCCGCCGACCAGCAGCGGCAGCTTGCCGCGTGCGGTGATATCGGCAATCAGCGCCTGCGCGTCAGTCACAAACTCGGCGGCGCTGTAGGCTTGCAGCGGGTCGCGGATGTTGATCAGGTGGTGCGGCACTTGTGCCAGTTCTTCTGGGCTGGGTTTGGCGCTGCCAATGTCCATGCCCCGGTACACCAGTGCCGAGTCCACGCTGATGATTTCCACGTTATGCACTTGCGCCATCGCCAGCGCAGCGGCGGTTTTGCCCGAGGCGGTCGGCCCGGCCAGCGCCAGGTAACGCAAGCGGGGCTGGGCCGTGAGGCCGGTTGGCAGGGTGGTGATGGGGTGCGGTGGGGTGCTGGAAAACATTCGCCTGAGCGTAGCAGATGAACACTCGCCTGGTCAGGTTCGCGCAGGCGTCACCCGACCGGGGTGAGCGGTGTTTAGCTGATGGTCAGGCGCTTGGAGGCGGTGGTGGCTTTCTTGGGCAGGTCCAGGGTCAGCACGCCGTCTTCGTACTTGGCCACGGCTTTGGCTTCGTCCACGTCCTGCGCCAGGCTGAAGGTGCGCGACACCGAGCCGTAATAGCGCTCACTGCGCAGCACCTTGCCGTCTTCTTCCTTGACGTCTTTTTCTTTTTTGGTTTCGGCGTCAATTTGCACAATGTTGCCGTCAATGCGCACGTTGATGTCTTCTTTTTTAACGCCCGGCAGGTCGGCACGCACCTTGAAGGCGCCATTTTTCTCCGTCACATCGACGCGGATGTCGAGCTCTTCGAGATTGCGGTCCATACGCATGGGCGACAAGAAGCGCCTGAACATGGTGTCGAGAGGATCATTCAGGGTCGGGTCAAATAAACGCAAGCTGGCCATGGTGTTTCCTTCACGTTAAAGATTCAAAATCTTGGCCATGGACGACCTGCTGCGGGTCGAAACAAGGGCCAAGACCCAAGGCTATTAAATTCAGCGGCGCGAATGATTGATAACTCGCAAACCCCCGTGCGTTAACCGGCGGGCCACCTCGCTTTGCTCTTACGCCGACGGAGGTCTTCTGTTAAATTGAAACCGACAACATATTGTTACTTATGCCTCAAACACCAAAAAACGCCGCAAAACCCGATGCCTCCCCGTCCGACAAGGCCGAGGTCGACGCCATTTGCGGGCTGCTTTTTGAGCACAACCCCCAGCCCATGTGGATGTATGACGCCACCACTCTGCGCATGCGGCGGGTCAATGAGGCAGCGCTGAAAAAATACGGCTACAGCCGCGCCGGGTTTCTCGCTCTGCAGGCGGGCGATCTTCGCGGCGAGCAGGGGGCGGCGATTGACGTTGAAGAATTGACGTTCGAGGGTGCGCCAGCCCCTCTGGTGCTGGTCAAAGATGTGGCAGCCAAACGCCTGGAGGGCGATCATGAAATATTTGCGGCCGTGGTGGGCTCGACCAGCAACGCCATCATCGGGGTGAACCAGGAGGGGCTCATCTACCTGTTTAATCCGGCGGCCGAACGTATTTTTGGCACCACCTGTGCGGCCATGACGGGCCAAGCCCTGGAGCGGCTGATGCCTGAGCGCTACCGGGCCGATCACCCGCGACACCGCCACCTGTTTGCCGATGAAAAAGGGGGGAGTCGCATGATGGGCATGGGCCTGGTCAAGGGCTTGCGCTCAGACGGTGTCGAGCTGGACCTGGAAGTCACCATTGCCCACGTCAAACTCAAGGCGCAGCAGATGCAGATTGCGATCTTGAAAGACGTGACCGACCGGGTGCGTGCCAATACCCTGGTCGAGCAATCGCGCGCGCAACTCTCCGAGCTGACCCAAAAGCTCATGACACAAGAAAAGATGCTCGTTAAACGCCTGGCGCAGACGCTGCACGACCAGCTGGGCCAAACCCTGGCGGCGGTTCGCATGGCGCATGAAACCATTATTGCCTTGCAGGGCAATACCGCGACCCCGGCCATTAACCGGCTGCAAAAACAACTCGGCTTGCTGGTGGGGCAGTCCATCCGCCAGGTGCGGCAAGTGCTGGTGGACCTGCGCCCGCCCTTGCTGGATGAACAGGGGCTGGCCGCCGCGCTGGACAACGAGCTGCGCAACCGCTCCCTGTCCCAGCCCAAGATGGACATTTCGATTCATGTGCCGCCCGACCTGGCCCTGATGCGCTGGCCGACCGAGGTTGAATACGCCGCCTTCATGGTCGCGCGGGAGGCGGTTGAAAACGCCTTGCGCCACTCCGGCGCGTCCTTGGTGTCGGTGACCCTCAGCGGCTCGCCGACCTCCTTGACCATGAAGGTGCTCGACAATGGCTCTGGCCTTGAAAAAGGTGACATGACCAAAACCGGTCATCTGGGCATGCTGGGCATGCAAGAGCGGGCCAACGCTATTGCCGCCAACGTCACGGTGGATTCGGACGACCAACGCGGCACCTGCATTACTTTTAGCTGGCAGCCCTTTTAGCCCGCCCTATTTTTCAGGACATCCCATGACACGCATCTATCTCGTCGACGACCATCAACTCATGCGCGAAGGTCTGCGCGCCTTGCTGGAGGCCAAAGGCTACACCGTGGTGGGCGAATCGGCCGACCCGACGCAAGCGCTGGCGGACCTGATCAGTTTGCGGCCGCACATTTTGCTGCTCGACCTCAACCTGAATGGTCGCTCCGGCTTTGAGTTGCTGGCCGAGTTGCAACGGCGGCGTCTGCCCACCCGCTGCATCGTGCTGACCATGTCGGCGCAACCGCGCCACGTGGCCGAGGCGCTGCGCATGGGGGCCAGCGGCTATGTGCTCAAGGGCTCGGCCGGCAGTGATCTCATGAGCGCGATCGAGGCCGCGGTGCAGGGCAAAAAACACCTGGGCGCGGATGTGGCCGACCTCGCCCTGCAGGTCTTCACACAGCACGAACAGGACGACCCCTTGAGCACCCTGTCCCCGCGTGAGCGGCAAATCATCACCATGGTGGTGAACGGCCAGTCCAGCGCTGAAATCGGGCTTGAACTGCATCTGTCAGCCAAGACCGTGGCCACCTACCGCAGCCGTTTGATGGCCAAGCTGGGGGTCAGCGATGTGCCCGGCCTGGTGCGGCTCGCGGTGCGGCTCAAATTGATTGATGCCAGCGACACGGGCGAGGCCCATGACCGGCGCGCCACGGATGATTTGGGTCAAGTGTCTTAAGCCGCCTTCGCATAGCGTCTAGATCTCCCTACAGACGTCACGGGTTATAAAAAATAAAGTTGGTTCCAGAGTTTCGCTATAGCGCCCACCGGGCGCGGCAATCACTCAGGGACACAACACCATGATGAATGTACAAACCATGCCGAGTGCCGCGCGTTGGCAACCCGTGCCTAGTCAATCAGCCTTGAAACTGGAGAGCGATGAGCGCTGGTCCGATTTCAATGAAGTGCTGAGTTTGCTCAAATTTGATGGCCTGATCCATCAAAAGAATCCCGGCACCCTGTTCCGTCGTCGCCGCCTGAAAGCGGGGCAGTCCGCGCTGCTCATGGGCCAGCCTTTTGATGGTTTGTATGTCGTGCGTCTGGGGGCGCTTAAAACCTCCATGACGCATGTGGACGGGGGCGAGCATGTGCTGGCCTTCCCCATGAAGGGCGATTTGATCGGCTTTGACGGCATTTGCAAAAACAAGTACCTCAGCGAAGTGGTGGCCTTGACGGAATGTGACCTGATCAAGATTCCTTCCTCCGACTTGTTCTCGCCGGGCCGTGGTTGCAATGACATGGAGCGCATGGCGTACTGGGCCATCAGCCGCGAGATTGTTCAGGAGCAAACCACCTACGCCCTGACGCACTCGGCCAAATCCGAGGCCCGGGTGGCCCGGTTTTTACGCGTGCAATCCGAGCGTTTTGCGGCCATGGGCTACTCCCCCAGCCGCTTTACCCTGCCCATGACCCGACGCGACATTGGCAACCACCTGAACGTCACGCTGGAGACAGTGAGCCGTGCCTTCTCGTCGCTGGACAGCTTGGGCATCATCGCGGTCGATCGACGTGAAATCCATATTCTCTCGATGGACGCGCTGCGCCGATTTGAAAGCTAAATCCCATGTGCCCCGGTAACGTGGTGGCATTTCATCGAAATAGCCCGCTTTTTGAGACCATGCTGGTGCCGATCGATGGGTCGGCCTTGTCGATCTCGGCGGCCTTGAAGGCGCTTGAATTTGCCAAACGCCTGTGCGTCAAGGTGCTGGCGTTTCAGTCCATACCGGTTTACCGTTACCCGGTGTATCTCGGCGGTATTCCGTTTGAGTACCCGTCCGAGGCAGATTACGAGGCCAAGTGCCGCGCCATCGCTAACCTCAATCTCGACCTGGTAGCGCAGGCCGGCGAGTCGCAGGGCGTGACGGTTGAGACGCTGATTGAGTTCAATTCGGCGCCGGCGCATTCGATTGTGGACGCCGCCCAGCAGCACCACTGCAGCATGGTTTTTATGGGATCGCACGGCCGCAGTGGTCTGTCGCGGGCCTTTTTGGGCAGCGTGACCCTCAAGACCCTGACGCTGGCCCACATTCCGGTCATGGTCGACCGCCCGACGCCCGGTGAGATCGCAGAAGCCGAAAGCCTGATGAGCCAATGCGCGTTGGAGCCCTGAAAAAATTGAGGGTTATTTGTTTTAAACTTTTTCTGACTAATTTAATATCAATGGAGATTGTGTTTTTCTGTAAAAAAA
>CAJAFJ010000254.1 GCA_903938955.1 uncultured beta proteobacterium
CGTCAGGACCTAAACCTGGTGCGTCTACCAATTTCGCCACCCGCGCAAATACAAGAGGAAATGGTTTAACTAACCACTTCCATGAAATTGATCAACTTTTAATTCTACCCTGCCGCCAGCACCTCCCGCTGAACGTGAAACCAGGCGACCTTACGTAGTGCAACCCCCAACGGCGCAACGCCGACGGACAATCGCTTGATTCAATGGACAAACTTCATGGCAGGATGCATCCCAACGACACAAGTTTGAATTGATGACCAAACGGTTATTAACTCAACAATGACTCACCTGACGGTCAAACTGGCCCGACTACCCTTGTTTTCAACGTGACTACACCGTACTTGACCCCACCAACGACCACCGCCCAGCCCGTGGACCACTATGAAAACTTTCCGGTCGCCTCCTGGCTGTGCCCGCCGCACCTGCGCCCGGCCATTGCCGCGATTTATTGGTTTGCCCGCACGGCGGACGACATCGCCGACGAAGGCGACGCACCCGCATCGGCTCGTCTGCGCGACCTGGCCGACTTTCAAAACGACCTGAACGCCATTGCACAGGGCCAGCCCCACAGCGCCCGCTGGCCGCAGGTATTTGACCCGCTGACGCAGGTGTTGCATGACTTTCAACTGCCCGTCGCTCTGCTGTCGCAACTGCTGAATGCGTTTGAACAGGACGTGCGCTACACCGACGCCGGGCGGCGCTACCAGGACGATGCCGAACTGGTCGACTACTGCACGCGCTCGGCCAACCCGGTGGGGCGCCTGCTGCTGCACCTGTACGGCATCAGCGATGAAACCTCGCTGCGGCAAAGCGACCAGATATGCACGGCGCTGCAACTCATCAATTTCTGGCAAGACGTCAGCCGGGACGTGCCGCGGGCGCGCTGGTACACCACGGTGCAGGCGATGCAATTGTTTGGTGTGCATGACGACGACTTGCAGGCGGACAGCCACTCGGACAACGCCACTCAATTGATCGCCGCCTACGCCCACAGCGCCAGGGCCAGCATGCTGCAAGGCGCCTCCCTGGCGTGCCGCATCCCTGGGCGTGCCGGTTGGGAGTTGCGCCTGGTGGTGCAAGGTGGCCTGCGCATTCTGGACAAGATCGAGGCCCTGCACTTTGCCACCTGGCGCACACGACCCAAGTTGCGACTGACGGACTATGGCGTGATGCTGTGGCGTGCCTGGCGCATGGGCTGAATCACTTTAAACTTGGCCCCCTACAACCCGCACCTTCCATGACGCCACAAGACTACGTCCAGCAAAAAGCAGCCGCCTCAGGCAGCAGCTTTTATTACGCCTTTCTGTTTTTACCGAAGCCCCGGCGCGCTGCCATCACCGCCTATTACGCCTTCTGCCGCGAGGTTGATGACGTGGTAGACGACATGGTTGACCCCGGCGTGGCCAGCAGCAAACTGGCCTGGTGGCAGGGCGAAGTGACCAAAGCGTTTGCCGGCCAACCCACACACCCGGTGATGCAAGCGCTGATGCCGCTGGCCGCCGACTACCAGATCGAGGAGCGCCATCTGCAGTCCGTGATTGAAGGCTGCCAGATGGACCTGTCACAAACCCGCTACCTCGACTACCCCGGCTTGCAGCGTTACTGCCACCTGGTGGCCGGTGTCGTGGGCGAAGTCGCGGCCCAGATTTTTGGCCAAACGCAAGCGGAGACCACCGTCTATGCCCACAAACTGGGGCAGGCACTGCAACTCACCAATATCCTGCGCGACGTCGGTGAAGACGCCTTGCGCGGCCGCATTTACCTGCCCATCAACGAGATGCAGCAGTTTGACGTCAAGGCACATGAAATTTTGAAGCGAACCTATTCAGACCGTTTCACCGCGCTGATGAAGTTTCAGGCCCAGCGCGCGCAAGGGCTGTACGACGAGGCACTGGCCCTGTTGCCCGACGCCGACCGCCGGGCGCAAAAACCCGGTCTAATGATGGCCAGCATCTACCGCGAATTGCTGCGTGAGATTGAGCGCGACAACTTTCAGGTGCTGCACCAGCGCGTCAGCCTCACGCCCGTGCGCAAACTCTGGCTGGCGTGGAAAGTGCAAGCGCTGGGGAGGACGTGAATCAGCATCGCCCCGGCTCTGATGGCAAGAGCCGCATGACAAAACCAGGCCCGGTTGTATGAAAATTGCCATCATCGGCGCCGGTTGGGCGGGCATGGCGGCTGCGATTGAGGCGACCGAAGCGGGCCACGACGTGACAGTGCACGAAGCCTCCCGCACCATGGGCGGCAGAGCCCGCGCCTTGCAGGGCCGCTTGCCCGATGGCACACCGGTGACGCTGGACAACGGCCAGCACATTCTGATTGGCGCCTACACCGACACCCTGCGCCTGATGCGCCAAGTCGGCGTTGACCCGTCCCGTACCCTGCTGCAGTGCCCCATGACGCTGTTGTTTCCAGATAACGATGGCCTGTGTTTTCCAGACTGGCCGACACCGCTGGATGCGCTGGCAGGCATCGTGAGCGCACGTGGCTGGACGCTGGCGGACAAAGGTAGTTTGCTGCGTGTGGCCACCGGCTGGCAACTACGCGGCTTCAAGTGCGACCCCACGCTGTCGGTGGCGCAACTGTGCCAGCGAGTGAGCCCACGCGTGATGGCCGAATTGATTGAACCGCTGTGTGTCTCAGCCCTGAACACCCCGGCAAACCGGGCCAGCGCCCCCGTCTTTTTGCGCGTGCTGAAAGACGCGCTGTTTGGCGTGCAGGGCGGCTCCCGGCTGATGCTGCCTACAGTCGATCTGTCTGAGTTATTTCCCGCCGCAGCGGCCCGCTGGCTCACCCAGCGGGGCGGAAAGATACGCTTGGGCAGCCGGGTTGAATCAGTGGCGCAACAAGGCGCCCAGTGGCAGGTACAAGGCGAAAGTGTTGACGTGGTCATCGTCGCCGCGTCAGCCTCGGCATCCCGCCACATGCTGATCAACAGTGCACCCGCGACGACTGACGCCATCGCCGGGAAAATCAATGACTGGTGCCAAATCACCGAGGCACTCCAGTTTGAAGCCATCGCCACGGTCTACGCCTTGGGCGCGGGCGCCAGCTTGGCGCATCCAATGCTGACCCTGCGTAACAACGCGAGCCAACCGGCGCAGTTTGTGTTTGACCGCGGCCAGCTCGGGGGCCCGCCAGGTCTGCTGGCGTTTGTCGTGAGTGCCAGCAATGCAGACCAACAAACGCTGCAAGCGCAGGTGCTGGCACAAGCCCATGCGCAATTGGGCTTGACGCTGCAAGCCATTCAAACCGTGGTGGAAAAACGCGCCACCTTTGCCTGCACGCCGGGGCTGCGGCGTCCAGCCCAGGCCATTGCCCCCGGACTGATCGCCTGCGGCGACTATGTAGAAGGCCCCTACCCCGCCACGCTGGAAGGCGCAGTGCGCAGCGGCATGGCCGCCGTCCGGTTGCTTAGCCTTTGAGCAAACCGCCCAGCATGCCCATCAGATCCCCCGCGTTGCCCAAACCACCTTCGGGCACGACGCCCTGGGGCGTCAGCTGGTCGATCAAGCCAGGCAGCATTTGTGCCAACTGGTTTGAGACCATCGCCGAGTCCAGACCCAACTGGCTGGCGATGTTGCCGATAGCGTCACTGCCCAGCACATTAGAGATTTGATCTGCCGAAATCGGCAAGTTGGCGCCGGTGCCAATCCACGAGCCCAGCATGTCGCCCAGACCCGCCTGATTGAACTTATCCGTCAGACCACTGATGCCGCCCAACTCACCGTTATTGGCCAGCAAGCCACCGATCACGCTGGCCAGCCCGCCCTGCTCCTGCAATTGGCCCGTCACAGCACCCAACACTGAATCAAATAAACCCATGAATGACTCCCAAAAAAATAAAATTTTAAAACCGGGGCGACTGTACCTGATGCCTTCGGCACCGCAGGTAACGACCCGTTTATGATCAGTTCACGCGTTTACCCGCACAAAGACCTGGAACCTGCCCGATGAAACGCGCCCTGATTATTCTCTCAATCCTATTAACCACACTGGCCTTGGCGGCGGGCGGCGTGGCGGGCTGGTACTTCAATACCAAACAGCCGCAACGCTCGGGCAAGCTCGCGCTGAAAAACCTCACGGCCAAGGTCAATGTTCGGTATGACGAGCGCGGTGTGCCGCACATCAACGCCGACAACGAGCCAGATTTGTACCGGGCACTGGGCTTTGTGCATGCGCAAGACCGCCTGTTTCAAATGGAGATGGCGCGCCGCCTGGCCCAGGGTGAGCTGGCCGAAATACTGGGGCCCAAGCTGGTGGAGACCGACCGGCTGTTTCGCACCCTCGGCATTCGGGACCATGCCGACACCGTGGTCGGCAATATGGACATGAAAAGCCCACCGGCCAAAGCCTTGCTGGCCTACCTGGACGGCATCAACCAATACCAGGCCACGCACCCGCTGCCGGTGGAATTCGACCTGCTGAAAATCACCCCGCGGCCCTTCACACCGAAAGACACCGCGGCCGTATCGGGCTACCTGGCCTACAGCTTTGCCGCCGCCTTTAAAACCGAGCCGGTCCTGACCTATGTGCGCGACCAGCTCGGGCCGGAATATTTAAAGGTGTTTGACCTCGACTGGAACGCACAGGGCGTGCTCAAGCTCCCGCCCACCGCGCGCTTGAGCCCGGGCGACTGGCAGCAACTTGACCAACTGGCCCAACTCAGCACCCAAGCCATGGCGTCGGTCGGCCTGCCCACATTGGAAGGCAGCAACGCCTGGGTGGTGTCGGGCGCCCGCACCGCCAGCGGCAAACCGCTGCTGGCGGGCGACCCGCACATTGGATTTTCCATGCCCTCGGTGTGGTTTGAGGCCCACCTCAGTGCGCCCGGGTTTGATTTGTACGGCCACTTCAACGCGCTCAACCCCATGGCCATGCTGGGCCACAACGCGCAATTTGGCTGGAGCATCACGATGTTTCAGAACGACGACATCGACCTGATTGCCGAAACCACCCACCCCGACAACCCGAACCTGACCTTCTACCAAAACCAGTGGTTCGAGATGCAAAGCCGCGAAGAAACGATCCTGGTCAAAGACGGTGCACCGGTCAAACTCACTCTGCGGCTGTCCCCGCACGGCCCCATCATCACCGACGCCTTCAAGGACAAGCTCGGCACCACCCCGGTGGCCATGTGGTGGGCGTTTCTGGAAACCGAAAACCCGCTGCAGGACGCGTTTTACGAACTCAACCGCGCCAATACGCTGGATAAAGCCCGCACCGCGGCCAGCAAAATTCACGCGCCCGGGCTCAACGTGGTGTGGGCCAATGCAGCCGGTGACATCGCCTGGTGGGCAGCCGCCAAGTTACCGATCCGCCCGGAGAATGTGGACCCCAACTTCATTCTGGACGGCAGCACGGGCGAGGCTGACAAACCCGGCTTTTACCGCTTCAGCGACAACCCGCAGGAAGAAAACCCGACGCGTGGCTACATCCTCTCAGCCAACCACCAACCCAAACCCAAAAGCGGCGTGCCGGTGCCGGGTTACTACAACCTGCCCGACCGGGCCCAGCGCCTGGACGACTACCTGCGGGATGACAACCTGAAGTGGGACATCAAAAACAGCCAGTCGATCCAGCTGGACATCCAGACCGGCTACGCACGCCGCGTCCTGCAACCTTTGATGCCGGAGCTGGACGCCATCGTGACCGACCCGATGGAGCGCTCACTGCTGGACAGCCTGGCCAAATGGGATGGCGACCACTCCTTGAACAATATTCCGCCCACCATATTCAACCAGTTGCTGTATGAGCTGGCCAAAGCCGCCATGGCCGATGAGCTGGGCGCGGTGCAGTTTAAAAACCTGCTCAACACCCGCGTGCTCGACGGTGCCTTGCCCCGCTTGGCGGCCGATGCCGCCTCGCCCTGGTGGGACAACCGCGACACCCCCGCCGTGGAGACGCGCAAAGACACGTTGACCCTCGTGTGGCAAGCCACCCTCGCCCACCTGCGCAGCAAGCTGGGCACCAACCCGACCGACTGGGGCTGGGGCCTGGCCCACACCCTGACCCACACGCACACGCTGGCGTCAAAAAAACCACTCGATTGGCTGTTTAACGTCGGCCCGTTTGCGGCCCCGGGCGGGCGTGAGTTGCCCAACAACCTTTCCACCACCATCGGCCCGGCCCCCTGGGCAGTGACCTCCGGCCCATCCACCCGGCGCCTGATCGACTTTGCCGACCCGGCACACGCGCTGGGCATCAACCCGGTGGGGCAAAGCGGCGTGCCGTTTAACCGCCATTACCAGGACCAGGCCCAGACTTATATAGAAGGCGGCTACCAGCCGCAGTACCTGAGCGCCGCCGATATCGCCGACCATACCCGCAGCACCCTCACGCTACGACCGGTGCGCTGAGGTGTGAGCTTGAAGCTTATTACCCACCCTTTTTAACGACCCTGCCTGTCCAAGAGACAATCAAGCATGACTTCCATCAAGACCGGCCCCTTCGCCAAAGAACCTCCTTTTCAACATGGCCAGATGTCTCGCACCGCCGTTTTATTTTGCAACCTGGGCACCCCGGCCTCGACCTCCACGGCCGATGTGCGCCAGTTTTTGCGTGAGTTTTTAAGCGACCCGCGCGTGGTGGAAATACCGCGCATCATCTGGCTGCTGATCCTGCACGGCATCATCCTGC
>CAJAFJ010000255.1 GCA_903938955.1 uncultured beta proteobacterium
CTTGGGGGCCGCGATTTGCTTGCCGGCCTGGTTGCTCAGCCAATCGGACCAGTCGGTCCACCAGCTGCCCTTGTGTTCGACGGCACCGGCCATCCAGTCGTCGTGCGCTTCGGGCAATTTGCCGTCTTCACGAATCCAGTGGCTGCGCTTGTTTTTAGCCGGTGGGTTGATCACCCCGGCAATGTGGCCGGAGGCGCCCATGACAAAGCGTTTTTTGCCTGGCAGCACTTGGGTGGAGGCATAAGCGCCACCGATCGGCACGATATGGTCCTCATAGGAGCCATACAGGTAGACCGGCAAGTCGAGCTTGTTCAAGTCGATTTTTTCGCCACAAACAACGGCCTTACCAGGCTTGATCAGGTTGTTTTCAAGATAGGTATTGCGCAGATACCAGGCGTAGAACGGGCCCGGCAGATTGGTGGAGTCGCCGTTCCAGTACAACAGGTCAAAGGGAGGGGGAGACTCACCTTTCAGGTAGTTGCCGACCACGTAATTCCACACCAAGTCGTTGGGGCGCAGGAAACTGAAGGTGCTAGCAAGGTCCTTCCCCTTCATCATGCCGCCCTTGCCCATTTCTTTCTCGCGCTTCTTGACCGATTTTTCGTCAATGAAGATGTCCAGAATGCCCGTATCGGAGAAATCCAGCAGGCAGGTCAGGAAGGTAGCGCTGGCCACCGGCTTTTCGCCACGGGCCGCCAGCACAGCCAGTGCCGTACCCAAAATAGTGCCGCCGACACAGAAACCCAGGGCATTGATGCTGTCAGCGCCGGTAATCTCTTGTGTCACCGCAATGGCTTTTATGGCCGCTTGTTCAACGTAGTCATCCCAAGTCGCCTTGGCCATGGAGGCATCCGGATTGCGCCAGCTCACCACAAACGTGCGGTGCCCCTGGGCCACGGCATAGCGAATGAGCGAGTTTTCAGGCTGCAGGTCAAGAATGTAAAACTTGTTGATGCAAGGAGGCACCAGCAGGAAAGGCTTCTCGTAGACCTTGGCGGTGAGCGGCTTGTATTCGATCAACTGGAAAAAGTCGTTCTCGAACACGATGGCGCCCTCGGTGGTGGCGATATTCTGGCCGACTTCAAACACGCTCTCGTCCGTCATGGAGACGGAACCCTTTTGAATGTCTTTCAACAGGTTTTGCATGCCTTTGGCAATGCTTTCACCCTTGGTGTCGATGGCTTTCTTTTGCGCCTCGGCATTGAGTGCCATGAAGTTGCTGGGCGCGGAGGCGGCCGACAGCTGCTCGACCGCAAAACGGATGCGGGCGCGGGTTTTTTCATCAGCCTCAACAGCCTCTGCCATGCCCATCAGGGTGCGCGAGTTCAGCAAATAAGTGGCGGCAGAGAAGGCGGCCAGCGGGTTGGCGCTCCAGGCATCGGCCGCAAAGCGACGGTCACTGGACTTGGCCGCACCTTGTGCGCCCTGAGAGAAAAGTTCAGCAGCGTCTTTCATGTACTGTTGCTGCAACTCTTGCAACTTTTCTTGTGAAAACTTGATTTTTGGCGCCTTGGCTGAAGCCACCAGATCAGCACCGGCTTCACCCAAATCGATATTCTGGAAAGATTCAAAAGTTTTTACCAAGCTCTCACCCAGCGTTTTTTGAAACTGCTCGGCAGATTGGGCCCAAAATTCTGGGGTTTCCTGTGTCATGTTTTGTTCTCTAGGTGATGGTGATGAAAGTAAAGCTAGTATCCAAGGAAGACCCTTCGGTAACCTGACGCTTCCCCGAACATATATTACCTCACTCATTTATGCACATCGTCCCTTTAGCCTGGCTGTATGTGGCCATCATGATGGCCGTGGCGGAAGCCAACCACCCGACCGGGACCGTGCTGGGTGCCGTCATTACGTTTTTTCTTTACGGCGTGGGGCCGGTCGCGCTGGTGATGTACCTGATGGGCGCACCCGCCCGGCGCCGGGCCATCAAGGCAAAAGAAGCGGCTGAATTAGCCCAGGCCAACTCAGTCGCGCCAGATGCAAGCTGCCATGCGCCCGGTGACGCCATCGCGCCGGTACGAGAAGAACCGTGAGGGATTGCTGACGGTGCACCAGGCCGCGCTGCCATCATTGCCATAAATTCGGGTGACGCCCAAGGCGGCCAAGCGCAAACGGGCCAGCCCCTGCAGGTTGGCGAACCATTTGCCGGGCACATGCGGCACAAACATCGACTGGGCTTGCGGGTCGTGCGCCATAAAGGCGTCGCGCACTTCGGGGCCAACCTCGAACGCGTCTGGGCCAATGCACGGGCCCAGCCACGCCATGACTTCAGCTTCTTTGGGCTCGGTGTGGACAGGGCTTAGCGCCGCAAAATCGGGATAAACCCCTTCAAGCACCCCGACACCGGCCTGCCCCGCCAGACTGCGCCAACCCGCATGCACGGCCGCCACCAGACGGCCTTGTGTATCGGTGAGCAGAACCGGCAGACAGTCCGCCACCATGATGGTGCAAGCTACACCGGGCTGGGTGGTAAGGCAGCCATCGGCCGCGGTGCCGTCACGGGTCGCATCGCTCAAACGAAGCACCTGGGTGCCATGTACTTGCGACAAGAACACCGGCTTGGCAGCCAATGATTGCTGCAACGTGGCGCGGTTGGCGGCCACGGCCAGCGGGTCATCACCGACGTGGTCGCCCAGGTTCAGGGACTCAAACGGCGCCATCGACACACCACCCGCGCGAGTGCTACACACCGCGTGGACGTTGGCCGGGGCCGGCCAATCAGGAATGAGCCAGTCTGCGTTCACACTCAAACGCTGCGGCTATGCACCTTGTCATAGGCGAGCAGCAGTTTGCGGTGCATTTCGCAGCCTTCCAGCATCAAGCCGGGTGCCGACAGACCCATGAAACGGTCGGTTTGCATGATCAGCGCATGCGCCTGCGTCACGGCGCCCGCGCCGTACAACTGGCGCAAGGCGTCCAGGTAGGGGCCGGTGTCGCCCATGTCGGCCAGGTTGATCAGACTTTCAATACAGGCGTAAACAGCGCGGCGCTGGGGGTTGAGTTGACCAAAGTGTTTAATCCAGTCGCAACCTTCCAGCGTGGCGGCTTCGTCGCCGATGGCCAGGGCCAGCAGGGTCTTGAGTTCGCCCACGCGCAGGTCGCTCCAGAACGAGCCGGCATCGGCGGCCATGCCAATGACGGCGGCTACCGGGCGCTGATCGGCCAGGGCCGATTCATTCAGCGCCTCCAGCAGATCGGTGCATTCCTCATCATCCAGATCGGTCAGGTTCAGGATGGCTTCACGCAGGTTGTTACCCACGCTGTTGTTCTCAAAATCGAGGTCATCCACCGGGTAAATTTCGGACATGCCCGGCACCAGAATGCGGCAAGCGTAAACACCCAGGTGCGTGAAGTCGGCCACATACATTTCGCGACCGTCTTTGTGAATGCGGTCCACGGACCAGGCGTAATCTTCGGCCGTGGTGCTGCTGAAGTTCCAGTCGCAAAACTCGAAATCAGGCGTGTCGCCCAAAAATTTCCAATGGATGACACCGCTCGAATCAACAAAATGAATTTCGATATTGGTCGAGCTGGCCACTTCTTCAAGGTCAAAGCCCGGCACCGGAAAGCCGCCCAGCGCATCCAACGCACGGCCTTGCAACAACTCGGTCAAGGCACGTTCCAGCGCAATCTCAAAGCGGGGGTGCGCGCCAAAGCTTGCAAAACAGCCCTGGTCTTCGGGGTTCAACAGCGTGACGTTCATCACCGGGTACTGGCCGCCCAAGGAGGCGTCTTTGACCAAAATGCCAAACCCTGCCGCGCGCAAGGCGTTGATACCGGCGGCAATGCGTGGGTAGCGCGCAATCACGGCCTCTGGGACATCCGGCAGGCAAATGCCTTCGCTGATGATGCGGCCCTTCACAAAGCGCTCAAAAATCTCGGACAAAGCCTGCGTGCGCGCCTCGGCCTGCGTGTTACCGGCCGACATGCCGTTGCTCACATACAGGTTGCCGATGATGTTGACCGGAAAGTAGGTGACCACACCGTCGCGCTCACGCACATAAGGAATGGCGCAGATACCGCGTTCAGTGTTGCCGGAGTTGAACTCCACCAGGCTGCTGGCATCGATGTTGCCTTCGGGGTTGTAGAACTTGTGCAAGCCGGGGTTGAGCAAATCAATCGGCCAGTTGCCGTTTTCGGGCAAATCAAACCAGCGCTCTTGCGGGTAATGCACATGGTGGCGGTCTGCCACTTTGGGGCCCAGGTAGTAGTGGGTCCAGAAATAATTGGTGGAGAGACGCTCAAAAAACTCGCCCAAAGCACTGGCCAGACACGCCAGACGAGAGGCGCCCTTGCCATTGGTAAACAACAGCGGGCAATCGCGGTCGCGAATATGCACCGACCAGATGCTATCCACCGGGTTCAACCAGCTGCGCTCTTCGATGTGAAATCCGAGCGCCTGCAATTTGGCTTGAAGCGTTTTAATGGTGGATTCCAGCGAAGCATCTTTGCCCGGGATAAAGTTTTCAGTAATCATGGGCGGCAAGCATACCGTACTGCCAAAAGGCCTTTCGGGCGGTAAACTTGCCCGCCTTACCACCCCCTAATGCCCTCACGGAGACTGACACATGATTCTCGAACTCGCCGACATCCGCATCCATCCCGGCCAGAACGCCGCGTTTGAAGAAGCTATTTTGCGCGGCGTCAAAACTGCCATCCAGCCCGCCAAAGGTTTCCAGGGCTTCAAGGTCAACAAGGGCATCGAGAGCCCCGAGCGCTACCTGCTGCAGATATTTTGGGCAACGCTGGAAGACCACACCGTCGGCTTCAGAGAATCCCCCGCCTTCACCGAATGGCGCGGCATCGTCGGGTCGTTCTTTGCCAGCGCTCCCGTGGTGGAGCACTTTGAACTGGTAGGCAAGTCCGACTAAGTCGGCCCCGCTTTTCTGGAATTACACTGCTTTCATGCACCGCCCCCCCATCAAACACTGCAAAAATTGCGGCACGGCCGTGGTCTACCGGATTCCGGATGACGGCGACACCAAAGAACGTGCCGTTTGCACGGCCTGCTTCACCATTCACTACGAAAATCCGCTGAACGTGGTGGGCACCGTGCCGCATTGGGGTGACAAGGTATTGCTGTGCAAGCGCAACATCGAGCCACGCTGGGGCAAATGGACGCTGCC
>CAJAFJ010000256.1 GCA_903938955.1 uncultured beta proteobacterium
CCGCTGGCGTGGATGTGATGCTGTTGGGCCCCTTGCCTACGCCGGGGGTTGCGTACCTGACGCGGGCGCAGCGCGCTTCCTTGGGCGTGGTGATCAGCGCCAGCCACAACCCGTTTGCCGACAACGGCATCAAATTTTTCAGTGCGCAGGGCACCAAGCTCACGGATGCCTGGGAGCTTGAGGTTGAGGCGGCGGTGAATGAAGCGCCCGTGTGGGCGGATTCAGCCAATCTGGGCAAAACACGCCGACTTGACGACGCAGCCGGTCGTTACATCGAGTTTTGCAAAAGTACTTTTGCCAGCGACCTCACACTCAAAGGTCTGAAAATTGTGGTCGATGGTGCCCACGGTGCGGCCTACCAGGTGGCGCCCAAGGTGTTTCATGAACTGGGCGCGGAAGTGATCTCGATTGGCTGTTCGCCCGATGGCTTGAACATCAACCACGAGGTGGGTGCCACACATCCGCAGGCGCTGGTGGCGGCGGTCAAGGCCAGCGGTGCGCATTACGGCATTGCACTGGATGGCGATGCCGACAGATTGCAGCTGGTTGCCGCCGATGGACGCTTGTTCAACGGCGATGAAATCTTGTATCTGATGGTGAAAGAGCGACTGACGCGTGGCGGCAACGCGACTGGTCAGCGTGCCAGCGAATGCGTGCCCGGCGTGGTTGGGACGCTGATGACCAATATGGCCGTCGAGCTGGCTTTGAAAGCTCAAGGCGTTCAGCTGGTGCGCGCCAAGGTCGGCGACCGCTATGTGCTGGAAGAGCTCGAAAAACAGGGCTGGTTGCTGGGCGGCGAAGGTTCGGGTCACTTGCTGGCGCTGGACAAACACACCACGGGTGATGGCCTGATTTCAGCGCTGCAAGTGCTGCAAGCCTGCATGCGCACGGGTTTGACGCTGGCCGAGTTGTTGGCTGACTTGACCTTGTTCCCTCAAATTTTGATTAATGTGCGACTCAAGCCCGGTCAGGACTGGAAAGCCAGCCCGCGTTTGGCCGAAGTCACCCAGGCGGTGGAAGCCGAGTTGGGCGACACGGGTCGTGTGCTGATTCGGGCCAGCGGAACCGAGCCCCTGGTGCGTGTGATGGTTGAAGCACGTGACGCCGCCCAGGCCCAGTCCTGTGCCCAGCGCATTGCCGACACACTGATGGTTTGAACGGGGATGGCCATGACGTTGCCCCTGCCTTTAACCGTGCGTGTGTGCCGGGCCGACTATGCCAATCCCGTGCATGCCGCAGCCGTGGTGAGTTTGCTGGATGCGTATGCGCAAGACCCGATGGGCGGCGGTGAAGCGTTAAGCCCTTTCGCCAAAGCTCATCTGGTGTCTGCCCTGGCGGCCCGCCCGCAGGCTTTCAGTGTGCTGGCGTTCAGCAGCGTCGATGCCGTCGCCGACGGTCTTGCCAGCCCGGCACCAAGGCCTATTGGCTTGGTGAATTGCCTGGAAGGTTTCTCCACCTTTGCCTGCCAACCGCTGGTGAATATTCATGATCTGACCGTGTTGCCCGGTTACCGTGGTCAACGCGTGGCTGAGAAAATGTTGCAATTGGTGGAGGACATCGCCCGCGAGCGGGGGGCTTGCAAGCTCACGCTCGAAGTGCTGGAGGGCAACGCCGGGGCGATCAAGTTGTACGATCGCATCGGGTTTGCCAACTACCAGCTGGACCCGGCGATGGGATCGGCGCAATTTTTGCAAAAATCGCTCAAAAACTCGTCCGATTAGTGACTTGCTCGATGTTCGATGTGCCGGTATGACGTCAAAACCCACCACCTCTTGTTTGGCATGCACTTACCGGAACACAGGGTTCTGCGGGGCGCCTAAAATCAAATTCATGAACTGGCTTCGCAAACTTCCTGGATTTATTCAGACCCCGCATGGGTTCGAGTGGAAGATTTTGCGCATGATGCCCACCGTGTGCGTGGCGGGCACTTTATTGCCGGCGCTGATGTCCGGTCTGGCTCGTCTCTTGATCACCGAAGGCAGCGCCACCGAGCTGGCCCGGCGCATTCAAATGTTTGATTATTTGATGATCGGCCTGGTAGTACTCATGTGGACGCTGGTGCTCACCTTAACCATCGGCTGCGTGATTGTGTGGCTCATGAAAGGCCCGGCCTACGTGGCCGATGGCTATGAGGTTTCGCACAGCGATGCACCGACCCCCTGACACGGCCGAGCCCCGTCTGCACGGCGACTTGGCCGTCTGGCTCATCATCTTGGCCGAGTTACTGACGTTTGGCATTTTCTTTTTGCTCTATGCCTTCGCCCGTGCGCGCGAGGTGGCGCTTTTCAATGCATCACAGCGCACGCTGGACTTGAATTCGGGCGCCATCAACACCGTCCTCCTCATCACGGGCAGCTGGTGCGTGGTGCGTGCGGTGAATGCCGTCAGGCGCGACCAGTCGGTGATTGGCGCACGTTGGTTGCTGGCGGCCTTGGGCTGTGGTGTGGGCTTTGTCTGCTTCAAGCTGATTGAGTATTCAGCCAAGCTGGACGCGGGCATTGATATGTCCACCAACACCTTTTACATGTTCTACATTTCGCTGACTTTCTTTCACTTCATGCACGTCATACTCGGCATGGTGATTCTGGCCGTGCTCTGGTTCCA
>CAJAFJ010000257.1 GCA_903938955.1 uncultured beta proteobacterium
GGCACATCCGCGACGGCATGAGTTTTATCCGCCTGATCAAAGCGACACCTACATTTGAACCACGCCGTTACAGTAGGCTGGCTAGCTCCTGCGCGGTTCTCTCGGAAACGATGCATTCCAGCCGCAGTTGCGCCCGGCTCATGCCGACAAACAGTTTTTTCCGTTCCCGATCAGTCAGCGCTTCAAAGTCAATTTCGCACAACACCACGGCGGGCGCTGATTGGCCTTTGAAGCGGTACACCGAGTCGGCCACCAGACTGCCGGTGCTCCAAAGCGCATTGCCCGCTTTGTCGTATTGCCCGGTAAATTTGCGCAAGGCCTGTCCGGCAAGTTGGTCGATCGCCAAGATTTTTGAGTGCTCACGCCCTGAATAGCTGAGCAACACGATCTGGGTCGCGTCAAAGCCTTGCGACAGCAGTTCCTTGAGCACGCGCTCAGTAGTGCGCAAGCCACATGCGTCGGGTTTCCCATAAGGGTGAAAGCCCGGAAAGTCACCCGCAAAAGCGCTGCGTGCAACCAACGGTGTGCGGGTTAGTTTCAATGCGTTCATGACGGCCGTTATTTGGCATGGGCTCCTGAAGTTGTCACTGCTGCGAATCTTGGTGGCTTCAGATAAATCGAAACCATCGCGCGCATACAGCGCCTGGTCGGGGTCGCCCATCAAGTAGAGTTTGCCGCTGGGTTTCAAGCGGTTCAGCAGGGCATCGACCCAATCGGCTTCAAAGTCCTGCGATTCGTCGATGATTAGAATGTCAATATTTTGAAGATGCGTGGCACCGTCTGCCATGAACAGATTCGCGGCCTTGTTAAAAATATCGGCACCGCTGAACGTCGATGTTTCATCGCTGCGGCGCAGATGTGCAATGGCCAGTTCGTGAAAGGTGCAGACCTCGCTATCGGTCGGCGCCACGCGAACCAGATGGTCTGCCAGTGAGCGGTTGTAGCAAACATAAAGACTGCGTTGCTTGCGGTCAGAGGCATCGCGCAGCAAGCGCAGTGCCAGTTGGGTTTTGCCCGAGCCAGCGGTTGCTTCAATCACGTAGGCTGCCTGTGGCGACTCAATGCGTGGCACCCATGTGGCCAGACCATCCGAGAGTGCCGTCATGATGCGTGCCGCCTGGCCAATATATGTGCTTGGGTCAGGGGCCAGTTCAAATCGATTTTCAAAAAACCGGCGAACCAAAGCGGGGTCCGGGTTCTGGTCTGAACTTAGTGGTAAAGCTTGGCATACGCGCTGACACAGTTGTGGCATTTGCCGTGCATCCACAATCCGTTCCAAGGGGTTGCCCACAGTGCCCGTGTCCACGTGCTGGTCTGGCAGTACCAGAAGCTGGCCGATGCGTACTTGACCCAATACAGCATCTTCCAATCGTGATTTGATGGCGGAAAACTGAATGCGGCTTTGGCGCTGCACATCTTTTACCTGGCCGCCATAGGTTTTGAAGGCGCCTTCCGCACTGAATCGAACTTCACCGGCCTTGACTTCCAGCAGCACGATGTGCCCGCTGGGGGCAAGAACTACGGCATCGAGTTCGCCAAAGCACTGGGTGCCGTTGGTCACGGATGACCAGTTGACGTTATGGAAAACAAGAAACTCCTGCGGCAAGCCAACTGCCAGTTGCAAAAGCACTTCTCGTTCACGCATCAGACCCAGCGGCATTGCATGGATTGGGGGAAGGTCGGGGAGTAATTGGGCCATTTGTTGAGTGTAATGAGATGGGCGTACTCACTATCCAGCATTGAAGGCTGAAGGCGTCAACATCGCCAAACATCCAGATACTGAAAAATTCCAAGGAGCGAGTAGCCTTTAAGAAAGCCTATTCTTGAAGCCGAAGCCTTTGGATCTGACGCGTCCTGCAAAACAATAAAGCATTTCGCGAGCGATACATTTCGTCGCAGTGTTGATCCATAGTCTTCTTTTATCAAATTATTAGGAGAACGCTCAATGAATCGACGCCTTTGGCTTCACGCACTCACGACCATCACGGTCTGCA
>CAJAFJ010000258.1 GCA_903938955.1 uncultured beta proteobacterium
GCGCATGTTCATAAAGTGGGTGCGATCTTCTTGGCCGCGTACGAGCACTCGACGAATAAAGCCAGGGTGGTCGTCAAAGAATTGTGCGAAGCCTTCAGAGAAATTGATGTAAGCGTCCGGCCACCCCATCTCCCCCGGGCAGCCCAAATAGCGTATTCGTGTCCACGCCGAACGACGTGGACACGAATACGCTTCAATTTCTTTTGAATTCAGCCAGCGCGTACGCTTGCCCAGCGGTGGGGCAGTAATTCCGAGATCCGACTGGCCTTGTGTGTGGGCAGCCGCGTGAGCACATCACGCAGGTACTCGTAGGGGTCGAGCCCGTTGAGCTTGGCGCTTTGGATCAGGCTCATCACGGCAGCCGCGCGCTGGCCTGCCAGCTGTGTTCCGGCAAACAACCAGTTCTTTCGGCCTGTCGCCCAAGGCCTGATCTGCTGCTCATCGTGGTTGTTGTCGATGGGCAAGGCCGGATCGGCCAGGTAGCGCGTCAGCGCTACCCAGCGATTCAAGCTGTAATCGATGGCCTTGGCGATCGCAGTGCCGTCAGGCACCTTGATTCGGTGCAGGACGAGCCACTCGTGCAGCTTGGCGGCCAGCGGTGCGGCCCGAGCTTGCCGTTGTGCCAGGCGGGTTGCTGGGGGCTTGTCCTTGAGTTCCCGCTCGATGCCGTACAGCTGCCCGATCAGCGCCAGTGGGGTGGCCGCGATGTGGCTCTTCTTGGCCAGGTGCAGTTCCACAAACTTGCGCCGCGCATGGGCCATGCAGCCCACCTCGATCACCCCTTGAGCGAAGGAGGCCTTGTAGCCGGCAAAGTCGTCGCACACCAGGCTACCTTGCCAGCCCCCAAGGAAGCGGCGGGCATGCTCACCCGCCCGGCTGGGGGTGAAGTCATACACCACCGCCTTGAGGGTTTCGAATTCGCCCGCGGCGTAGGCCCACAGGTATGAGCGATGGGTCTTGCCTGTGCCGGGGGCCAGGGTGGCCACCGGGGTCTCGTCGGCGTGCAGCACGGCGCAGTCCAGGAGCTCGGCCTTCAGGGCGTCCACGAGGGGTTGCAGCCGAACGCCGCACACGCCCACCCATGAAGCCAGGGTGGAGCGCGCAATGCCAAAGCCGGCGCGTGCAAAGATGGCTTCTTGCCGGTACAGCGGCAAGTGGTCGGCGTACTTGGCCACCAGCACGTGGGCCAACAGGCCTGCGGTGGGGAGGCCTTTGTCGATGACCTCAGCCGGCACGGGGGCCTGCACCAGGCGCTCGCAGGCGCGGCAGGCCCACTTGCCGCGCACATGGCGCTCGACCGTGAAGATGCCCGGGGTGTAGTCAAGCTTCTCGGCCACATCCTCGCCGATGCGTTTCATTTGGCAGCCACAGGTGCAGGTGGTGGCGTCGGGTTCGTGGCGGATCTCGGTGCGGGGCAGCTCTGGGGGCAGTGCCTGGCGCTTGGGCGTGCGTTGGGCGGCGGCCTCGGTGGGCGGGGTGCGGGCCTGCAGCTCGGCCAGTTCCTCTTCCAGGGCGGCGATGTCGGCCTGAACGGCTTCTTCAAACAAGGGGCGCTGCTGGGCATCGAGCTGTTCGCTCTTCACGCCGAAGCGAATGCGCCGCAGTTGGGCCAGCTCAAAGCTGAGTTTGTCGATCTTGGCGTCTCGCAGCGCAATGGCCTGGCTGGCCTGTTCAGCGCGCTGGGCATCTTGCTCGATGCGGGCAAGCAGTTGAGCGGTGAGCGCACGCAATTCATCCGGGGCCATGGCGGCCAGGGCTTGGGCGTCGAATTGCGGCAAGAAAGACATAGCTTCAAGTATGCCGCAGCCAGGGGCGGCAGCCCATCCGCGCATGCCCTGATTGCAGGCAGACCAGAACTCAAACGAGGGTGATGGCGCCCGTGTGGCCCACGCGTTGCCAGGGCAGGCCCAGCACCAGGGCACCCAGTTGAGTGGTGCTAATGGGCAGGCTGGGCTGGGGGCTGGAAGCCCAGTTGAACTTGCCAGCGTGCAGACGCCGGGCCGCCAGCCACAGGCCCACGCCGTCGTGGACCAACACCTTCATCCGGGTGGCGCGGGCATTGGCAAACACATAGGCATGGTGCGGCTGCGCCGCACCAAAGACCGCGACTACGCGGGCCAGCGCCGTGTCGGGGCCAGCACGCATGTCCATCGGCTCGACCGCCAACCAGGCCGCATCGATGCGAATCACCGCAGCCAGTCCTGCAGCGCGCTCAGGCACTGCGCCGCAGCCGCCATTGGCCAGTACACGGTGATGAGCTGATCGCCCTGGCGTAGTTCGATGCGGATGTCGGCGCTCGGCGCGTTCAGTGCCAGAGGAACAAAACCTGGAGACACTGAGGCCCTCTGCGCCTGGGGCGATGGCGCACTCATGGCGGGCAAGGATGCAGCCCGAGTTGCGCTCTTATGAGCCGGATCGCTCTCGAGTACCCAGCGCCGAACGAGGTTGGCATTGAGGCCGTTGGCCAGCGCAACCGCAGCCGTTGAAACGCCGGGTGCCTTGCACGCGGCCACGATCTCTGCCTTAAAGGTGTCGCTGTACCGACCACGACGCCGACCGGCGGTGGGAAGATTGACTGTTGAAGCGTCCATGTGTCCTCCAGAAGATGGTGTTGGAGGACATGATCGTCAGGGGATTACGAGCGACTGAGAAGATGACTTGGCTGGACGCTTACTTTGCGTCCGATGAAACCGCCCAGCATCGCGATCAGGCGCAGGACCTGATTGACCTTGGGTTTGGGCGGCGGCCGTTTGCCCTGCAGCGCGTAAGCGACGCGGATTTCGTCGGGCTCGAACGCGATGCCGGCGTCCAGTTCCGGATGGGTGCGCCCCAAGCGCATCAGGTGGCCGATCTGCCAGGCCACGACCAGATACAGCGCAATGGCACGCTCCAGTTTCGGGTAAGCGTCGAGTTGCAGCGCTTCAACGCGGCAGCCGTTTTTCAAGGTGTGGAAGAGAAGTTCCACTTCCCACCTTGCCCGATACCAATCGATCAGCAGAATCGCCTCCTCCAGCGTAGCCGCCTCGCGATTGCTCAAGAGCCGCCACTGCACGGGTTTGACGCCACTCGGCGCATCGACTTCACTGGCCAGCACTACGCTCACGAGCACCGTGCCCCCCTCGCCATCGGGCAGGGCCTGACGCAGCACGCGGATTTCCTGGCGCACCGTGCGCGCCGCCTGGCCCTGGCGCGAGGCCATCTGGAACTGTACTTCGCCGAGCACGGGTGCCGCGGCCAGCGCTGCGCATCAGCGCCACGATGTCCGCTTCCCGGTCCGCCACATACACCAGGCGCGTCTCGGGCAGGGTCTGCGCCTGCTCGGCCACCCGCGCGTAGCCTTCGAGCCAGCGCAGGCTCTCGGCAATTCCCTCCCGCGGCGCCTCGCCCTGTTTGAACGCCCGCGCCCACATCCATGCGTCGATCACCC
>CAJAFJ010000259.1 GCA_903938955.1 uncultured beta proteobacterium
AACAGGCGGCGCTCGAACATGATGCCGTCGTTCAGCGTGCCCTCAAAGGCGCGGTTCACCGATTCCTTGACGGCCATGGTGGCAATTTGCGAGTAGTCGCTGATCATTAGCGCCGCGCCCAGGGCTTCGTCCATCAGTTTGTCCAGGGGCACCACACGGCTGACCAGTCCGGCGCGCTCGGCCTCTGCGGCGTCCATCATGCGCCCGGTCAAGGCCAAGTCCATGGCTTTGGCTTTGCCCACTGCGCGCGGCAGCCGTTGTGTGCCGCCAGCACCGGGAATGATGCCGAGTTTGATCTCGGGTTGGCCAAAACGGGCGTTGTCGGCGGCAATGATGAAGTCACACATCATGGCCAGTTCACACCCTCCGCCCAATGCAAAACCACTCACAGCGGCGATGACTGGCTTGCGAACATTGCGAATGGCTTCCCAGTTGCGGGTGATGAAGTCGCCCTTGTAGACATCGGCAAAGGTGTAAGTTGCCATGCCGCCAATGTCAGCACCTGCGGCAAAGGCTTTTTCGCTGCCGGTGAGGATCATGCAGGCAATGGCCTCGTCGGCATCAAACGCCTGTAGCGCCATGCCAAGTTCAGTCATCAGTTGGTCGTTGAGCGCGTTGAGCTGCTTGGGACGGTTCAGGGTGATGATGCCAACTTTGTCTGCTTCGGTGCGGACGGTGATGAGTTCGTAAGTCATGTGTGCTCCTGAGGGTGATGCGGATTATTTATATACAAAAATGACTTCTAGCCCTTTTGGTATCTGTGTAAGTAGCTATTATTTTTGAGTTTTATACGTTGTCTTGCCGGCCAGCCAGGCCGTGACCTTGGCCTCGTCGTGGGCACGCAATTTAACCTGGCTGACCGCCGTGGGCAAGGTCACTTGCAGCGTCATCAGCCGCTGGTCGCGGGCCACAATGGCATGAAACGTGTGGCTCCCGCCGAGGTACAGCGCCAGGTCGTCGAGCTTGTTCAGTCGCCAAGCCTGACGCGCCTTGGGCTGGCCGACCGCAAGGCCCAGCCACTCGTCGCCAGCAGCAAAGCCGGCTTGCTCTGCCGCGCCACCGCGCAGCACGCTTTTGATGTGCAGGCCGTTGTGTTCATTCACCCTCAAGCCCAATTGGTCAGCGCGTGAGGCGACTTCTTTTTCGTAGCTTATGCCGCTTGATTCGAGCAGCTTTTGTAGCGGCAGGTCGTCCGTGCCATGCACCCATTGCTGTACTTGAGCCGCAAACGATTGGCCCGACAGGTCTGACAGCACGCTCAAAAGATCGTTTTCTGACATCGGTCCGCCGTCGCAACGTTGCCACAAGGCGCGCATCACCTCATCCAGGCTGGTTTTGCCACCTTCGCGCAAGCTTAAATCCAGACACAGCGCCCCCAGCGAGCCCTTGGTGTAGTAGCTCATCGTGGCATTCACCGTGTTTTCGTCCTGCCGGTAGTACTTGACCCAGGCGTCCATGCTGGCCTGGGCCACGCTTTGCACCTTGCGCCCGGGTGTTTGCAGCACGGCATTGATGGTTTTTGACAGCAGCTTGAGGTAATGCGCGTCGTCAATCAGTCTGGCGCGGCGCAGCAACAGGTCGTCAAAGTAGCTGGTGAAGCCCTCAAAAAACCACAGCAATTCAGTGTAGTTTTCCTGGGTGTAGTCGTATTGACTGAACTCCGCCGGACGCAGCCGCTTCACGTTCCAGGTGTGAAAGTACTCATGGC
>CAJAFJ010000260.1 GCA_903938955.1 uncultured beta proteobacterium
ACGTACTTGGCGCGGGCTGGGTTACCGCGTCCCTGGCCAGTTCGGCCGATGTGGACTACTTCAAGCTGGTGACCACCAGCGCCGCACTCATCGAGCTAGACCTGAGTAACTTGCTGGTGACCGACAGCAAGCTCTGGAGCGTGGCGCTCATTGACGGCAATGGGGACTACCTGCGTTCGTTGACCAGCACCGTCAGCGGAAGCCCTGTGGTCGATGGGAGTAGCAACACCGGTACGACCTTGAAGGTCACTGGCCTCACGGCAGACGTGCCGGTCGGCAGCCGCTTTAGCTTTGTGACATCGGGCACTGACAGCACGCTCTACACCGTGAGCAGTGCCACGACCCTCAGTGGAGGTGGCTCGACTCTGACTCTGACAAGCGCTTTGCCCTCTAGCTTGGCGGCTTCCACGGCGCTGGCATTTGACCCAGCCCAGGCGTTTGCCAGCGGCTCGCTGACCTCGCTGACCGGTCAGGTCAGCGCTGCCGGAACCTATTACGCCAAAGTGAGCGCCGCGAGCTGGACAGATGCGGACTACACCATTCGGGCGTCGGTGCAAAAAACCGTAGAGACGGCGGACAACGGCGCCAAGCTCGACGCCATTGCAAGCAGTACTTCCGACCTCAATCGCCCAGTCGAAAACGCCTGGATGTCGGGCGCCCTGTCGGGTGAAGCAGACAAGGATGTGTGGGTCTTTAGCACCGCAACCATGAAGGGCAGTCTGACGCTCGATTTTGCTGCTGCCACCGGCTCAGATACCACCCCTGAGTGGGACATCACCCTCAGCCAGTGGAGCGGTGACCAGCCCCTAACGACCGTACAAAGCGTAGCGATCAGCGGCACGGCGGGCGCCTCAAAAACTTTTACGATTGATGTCGCAAAATATTCCTCTGCCACCACCTTCGTGGTGAGCGTGGCCAGGGTAAGCGACGTGGCCGTAGACACCGGCACCTATCAGCTTCGCTTAAGCGGCGCAACGCTGGACTTGAACGACACCCCGCTCATCACTATTGACTCGGTGACATCGAGTTTGCCCTATGCGCAAATCGACACCCTGGTGAGCCGTTCCGTCAAGGCCGGAGCAGACAGCAAAGTCGCCTTGTCAACCTTGTTTTCGGTGACGGACGCAGATGCCGCCCAAAGCATCGCCAGCTACAACGTGGCCTTGAGCAAGGCCACTGGAGAGACTGCGTCCTTGGGCGCCAGCATTAAGGTGTTGGGTACCGACGGGTCAACCGTACTGAATTCGTACGCTCTGGGTACCACCGCCACGCTGACTGCTGCACAGATGGCTACCGCCTATCTGGTTCCAGGTAGCGTGCTGGGCAACCTCAGTGTTGCGCTGCAGGCCGTTGACTCAAGCGGTGCATCCGACGGCTCGGGCGCGAGTTCCGTCATGGTGCAGACCTTGCGAGTAGTCAGTAGCGCCGTGGGCGTGACAGTTGTAAATGACGGCACGCTTTCACTGGAAGAAGGTAACTCGGCCAGTACCGAAACCCTGAGCCTGAGCCTGGGCGCTGCGCCAACGGCCGATGTCTTGGTCTACCTAGAACAAGACAGCTACAGCCGCTTTGGCTTGAGCGCCAGCGTGCTGACGTTTACCACCGCCAACTGGGCGACCGCCCAAACGGTCAAACTCACAGCGCGTGACAACCAGACCACCGAAGGTGCGCATACGGGTGCGCTCAGCTTTAGGGTGGTCAGTACGGACAGCCAGTACGACGGCTATGCCATATCCTCTTTGACGGTGGCCATTGCGGACCCCACCAATGTATTGCCCACCGGCGTTCCCACCATTTCGGGTACGCCCACCGAAGACCAAACCCTCACCGCAAGCGCTACCGGCGTGACAGACCCCAACGGTCTGGGAACCCCGAAATACACGTGGCAGCGCAGCACCGACGGCATCACCTGGACGGACATAGACCAGGCCACCAACGCCACCTATGCGCCAGGGGACGCCGACGTCGCCAAGAAGGTGCGGGTGGTGATGCGCTACACGGATGACGCCGGTACCCAGGAGACGGTCTATAGCGCAGCCTCCACCATCGCCAATCTGAACGACCTGCCCACCGGCACAGTCACCATCACCGGCACAGCCACCCAAGGCCAGACGCTGACGGCTGCGAACACCCTGGCCGACATCGACGGCCTGGGCACGGTCAGCTACCAATGGAGCGCAGGGGGCACCGCCATCACGGGTGCGAGCAACGCCACCTATGTACTCACCCAGTCCGAGGTGGGTAAGACCATTACAGTGGCGGCCAGCTACACCGACGGCTATGGCGCTGCTGAAAGCAAGGCCAGTAGCGCCTCGACTGCGGTGGCCAATGTCAACGACAGTCCCACAGGTTCGGTGACGATCAGCGGTACGCCCACCCAAGGCCAAACACTTACCGCCAGCAATAGCTTGGCTGATCTGGACGGCATGGGCACGGTCAGTTACCAATGGAGCGCAGGGGGCACCGCCATCGCTGGTGCAAGCAACAGCACGTTCGTACTCACCGCGTCCCAGTTGGGCAAGGCAATGACTGTGGCAGCCAGCTACACCGACGGCAATGGAGCCGCTGAAAGCAAGACCAGTAGCGCCACCGCTGCGGTCGCTGTTTTGCCCACCGGAAGCACGGTCGAAATCCAAGCCTACAGCTGGAAAGCGCACACCCTGCTCGAAGGCGTGGCCGTGGGCATTGGCAGCACCAGCCAAAGCACGGGATCCTTGGGCAGCACCAGCTTTGCGGCTATCACCGACACCGCTATCACGCTCAGTGCCACCCGCACCGTCCCGTCCGGCGAGGCCACCACGACCTCAGCCGCCGTCAACCTGCAAGACGCCATCGCCATCCTCAAGATGATCGTGGGGCTGGAGGTCAATGGCACCGGAAAAGCCTTGTCGCCCTACCAGGCGCTGGCGGCAGACTACGACGGCAACGGTTTGGTGCAACTCAGTGACGCCATTGGGGTGCTCAAACACGTGGTGGGCCTCACTGCCCCCGA
>CAJAFJ010000261.1 GCA_903938955.1 uncultured beta proteobacterium
ACATCGCGCCCGCTTTGTACGAAGCCGGTTTTGTCAGCGCCGCCCACACCGATGACGACATTGCCGAAGCGGTCGCTGCCGCGCACGAAGCCTTCAAGGCGCTTGCAAAATAACAGCGCTCAGCCGATTCAAGGAGGGCACGCGCCCTCCTCCCCTCCTTCTCCATCAACGGCCGTTTCATCATGAACCTCAAAAAACTCTTCTCGACCCTCGCTGCGGGCAGCATGATGCTGGCGCTGCAATGCACCGCTTTTGCCGCGGCACCGTCTGTCACGCTGGAGGCCGCACGCTCGGCGCTGGAACAATCCAGCGCCGTGGTGATCGACATCCGCGAACCCGGCGAGCAAACGAGTGGCGTGGCCAAAGGCGCGCTGCTGATCCCCATGGGCAAGCTCGAAAACCGTCTGGTCGACATCACCAAATCCAAGACACAGCCGATCATGCTGATTTGCGCCACGCAAAACCGGTCTGCCAAGTTGGCCGAAAAATTACAGGCCGCCGGTTACAGCAATGTGAGCTACGTGCAAGGTGGCATGAGCCAGTGGACCACACGCGGTTTGCCGATGGTCAAGCCCTGATGCTGGCGACGTAAACACCCGCACGACGCGGGCTGACGCCCGATTCGGCGCATAAAAAAAGCAGCCTCGGCTGCTTTTTTTACTTCAGCGCCCGCCGTTAGCGGGCATCCCACTCAATGGCGGAAATGGCGCACGCCGCTGAACACCATCGCCACGCCTCGCTCGTCAGCGGCGTCAATCACTTCCTGGTCACGCATCGAGCCACCGGGCTGGATGACGCAGGTCGCGCCCGCATCCACCACCACATCCAGGCCATCGCGGAACGGGAAGAAGGCGTCGCTGGCCACGGCCGTGCCGTTCAGCGACAGATTGGCGTGCTGCGCCTTGATACTGGCGATGCGGGCCGAATCCAGACGGCTCATCTGACCAGCGCCAACACCCATCGTCATGCCGTCTTTGCAGAACACAATGGCGTTGCTCTTGACGAACTTGGCCACGTTCCAGGCGAACAGCAAGTCTTGCAACTGCTGCGCCGTCGGCTGCGTCATGGTCACAACCTTGAGGTCAGCCAGGGTCAGTTCGTGGTTGTCAGCGGTCTGCATCAGCAAGCCGGAGCCGATCCGCTTGACGTCCATCGCATTCCGGCCATTGTCCCAATCGCTGGCGCCACCGGCAGGCAGGCTGATTTTCAGGATGCGCACATTGACCTTGGTCTTGAACACTTCCAGCGCCTCGGGCGTGAAGTCGGGCGCCATCAGCACCTCGACAAACTGTTTTGAGATTTGCAGCGCCGCTTGTTCGTCCAGCGTGCGGTTGAGGGCAATAATACCGCCAAAAGCCGAGGTCGGGTCGGTCTGGAAGGCCTTGCTGTAGGCTTCCAGCGCGTCCACACCCACCGCCACCCCACAGGGGTTGGCGTGCTTGACGATGACGCAGGCCGTGGTGCTGCTGCCACCGGCGCCAAAGCTCTTGACGCACTCCCACGCCGCATCGGC
>CAJAFJ010000262.1 GCA_903938955.1 uncultured beta proteobacterium
CTGCTTCCCTAAGCTGGCACGACCCAGGTGTTTATTTTTTGGGACTTGCATGGCCACTCAACTTTTATCTTCTGATCTTTGGCAGGATGTGCGTGCTGTGCGCGAGCGCTCACCGCTGGTGCACAGCATCACCAATTTGGTCGTTATTAATTTCAATGCCAATGTGTTGTTGGCGACCGGCGCATCGCCTGTCATGGCCCATGCCCATGAGGAAGTGGCCGATATGGTTGGCATTGCGCAGGCGCTGGTACTTAATATCGGCACGCTGGACCCCTATTGGATTGAAAGCATGCGTTTGGCGTTGGTGGCGGCTTCAACGCGTGGCATTCCGGTTGTGCTGGACCCGGTCGGTGCCGGCGCCACTCGCTACCGCAACGAGAGTATCGAGCTTCTTTTATCCACGGCACGGCCAACGGTGGTGCGTGGCAACGCTTCCGAGATCATGAGCGTGGCGGGTCATGCGGTTCAAACCCGTGGCGTGGACAGCAGCGCGGGTGCCAGCGACGCGCTGGGGGCGGCCAGATCGCTGGCCGAAAGAACGCAAGGCGTGGTTTGCGTCAGTGGTCAGACGGACCATATTCTGGATGCAAAACACCGCTGGGCCAGTTTGTCCAACGGGCATGAATGGATGACGCGGATCACGGGTGTGGGCTGTTCGGCCACGGCGATCGTTGGTGCATTTTGTGCGGTACAGCCCGATGCCTGGCGCGCCACCGTGGCAGCGATGGCGTTTTTGGGCGTGGTCGGCGAAGTGGCGGCTGAAAAAGTCATGGCGCGTGGCTTGGGTGTGGGCAGCCTGCAGATGGCCTTGCTGGATGAGTTGCAATTGCTGGATCAAGCCACCTTTGAGGCGCGTCTCAAATTGGAAGTTGCTGCGTGAGGCATTCGATGGCCTCGGGGTCGCACATGTCTTTGCAAACCCTGCGCTTGTACCTGGTCACAGATCAGGTCAGCGCGGGTAAGCGCACGCTGGCCGATGTGGTGGCTGCCGCCGTGCAGGGGGGCGTGACGTGTGTGCAGTTGCGTGAGAAGCAGCTCAACACCCGCGATTTTTTTGCACAGGCCATAGCCTTGCAGCAATTGCTCTTGCCGCTCAATATTCCGCTGGTCATCAACGATCGGATTGACATTGCTTTGGCCTGCGGGGCACAAGGGGTTCACCTGGGGCAAAGCGATATGCCGGTCGCAGCGGCGCGCCGCTTGTTGCCACCCGAGGTGTTTATTGGCTGGTCTGTAGAAACGGCCGACGATGTGGCCCGCAGTGCGACGTTGCCGGTGGACTATCTGGGTGTGAGCCCCATTTTTGCCACACCGACCAAAACAGATACGCAGACGCCTTGGGGCTTGGCGGGCTTGCGTCACATACGCTCTTCAACCGCTTTGCCGCTGGTCGCCATTGGCGGTATTCATGCCAACAATGCTCGCGATATTGTGCTGGCCGGCGCCGATGGTCTGGCGGTGGTGAGTGCGCTGTGTGCTGCCCCCGATCCCTGCCGGGCGGCCAGGGAACTTAAAACCCGCATGGAATCAACTTGACCTTAACGACGATGACTACTTTTAAATTTACGTACCCCCGAGTTCTTTCCATTGCGGGCTCTGACAGTGGTGGCGGTGCTGGCATTCAGGCCGATCTGAAAACGTTTGCAGCCCTGGGTTGCTTCGGCATGACCGCGATTACCGCGCTCACGGCCCAAAATACCTGCGGCGTGCGCGCCATTCATGGTGTGCCACCGCAAATGCTGCGTGATCAGATTGACGCGGTGCTGGAAGATATTGGCGTGGATGCAGTCAAGATCGGCATGTTGCATGCGCCAGATATTGTGCGCACCGTGGCGGAGGCCATCGACCGACACGTCATGAAGAATGTGGTGTTTGACCCGGTGATGGTGGCCACCAGCGGCGCGGTGTTGATTGACAACTCGGCCCTGGATGTCTTGGTGCGTGAACTGTTTCCCCGTGTCGCCGTGATCACGCCCAACCTGGACGAGGCGGCCTTGCTGGTGGGGCGCACGTTAAGTTCGGCGCAAGACATGGAGCAAGCCGCTTTGGATTTGCTGGGCAAAGGGGCCAAAGCGGTGCTGTTGAAAGGCGGGCATTTGCCCGGCGACACCGTGATGGACTTGCTGATCACCCAAGAGGGCGAAAAACACTGGATGCAGGCGCCGCGCATTCACAGTCCCAACACCCACGGTACGGGCTGCACACTGTCCAGCGCTATGGCGGCCCACTTGGCTCTGGGCGCCTCGCTGGTCGATGCCGTACAGCACGCACGCGTATTTGTGCGGGAGGCCTTGCAAGCCGGGGCGCAGGTGCGCACCGGGCAGGGCGGCGGTCCGCTCAACCACGGTTTTGGACCGCTCCCGATGCGGCTTAAAACACTGAGCTGAGCCAGACGGTCAACGTTTGGCGTTGATGGCCGCCTGCAAACTGGCGGCCATGTCTTCAGGCTGCTCCGCCGCCACCAAGGCCCGCACCACCGCGACCGAGCCCACGCCGCTGGCCAGTACGTCGGGCAGTTTGCTGTGGTCAATGCCACCGATGGCGACCAGCGGGTAGTCGTGCATCAGGCGGGCGTAGGCGCTGAGACGCCCGGTGCCTTGTGGGGCCGTCACCATGCGCTTGAGAGTGGTGGGGAACACCGCGCCCAAAGCGATGTAACTGGGGCTGAAGCGGTCGGCATACACCATTTCGGCATAGCCGTGGCTGCTGAGCCCCAAGCGGAGCCCCGCGTTACGGATTGCTTGCAGGTCCGCGACCTCCATGTCTTCTTGTCCCAGATGCACGCCGTAGGCGCCTGCGGCTATAGCC
>CAJAFJ010000263.1 GCA_903938955.1 uncultured beta proteobacterium
AATCTAGCACCCTTGTACCCAATCTCATCGCCCTCTTTTAAATCGAATCGGAGCTCCTGAGAAAAAGCAGGGCGTGCAATGTCGTTCTTAAACTCACGATATAGTAAGATAATTGTGCCTTGAGATACACCGGTGTAAATCAGTTCACGCTTGAAACTGTTGTCGCCTGAACGCAAGCAATTTCCGGGCGGTTTAACTGTTGTCGAAACGTCAACTGGGAACTGTTTTGTAGAAAATCCAAAGTTAAGACTTGCGACAATCGACTTTCCAGAAGGGTCTAAAGATAGCGTCAAATCAGGACGTGAAAGACTACCTCTCGGAGTCGATTCATTGGCATATTGAAACTTGTAATCACCAATCTTATAAGTTTTATAGCCACTATTAAATTCAAGTCTTAAGCCCATTGGTATAGTTGCTTCAAAATCTTGGAAAGCGTGGCTTCCACGAAAGCTTGAAGGCTTTGTAAAGTCAACTAACAAAGCACCTTCGGTTTCAACAAAGACTAGGTTGTAATACGAAATAATGCTTTGACCAACCTCAGCTTCAACTTCAGTTCCAAGCGGTGGGTAATTCAACTTCCTCAATACACCACTATTTGGGTTTGAATCAGTACATGGACTCAGTCCGTCAATGTACGCGCCGCTGGTGTTGTTAGTGTCCTGAGCCCAGGCTTCTAAGGCGAAAAAGAAGATGAATACCACGCCAATAACTGTTGCTCTCATAGTTGCTCCCATTAGTCTGTCTATTGTGCCGCATCGCATTTGACTCCGGGCTGCCAGCCGGTTGTTGAGAGCTTTTCATGAGTCGTTCTGGCGCCAAGTTGAATGCCATTATGGGCTCGCTTGAACTGTGGTTACAGCGAAGTCACGCGAGTGACCCATGCGCACCACCAAGCGGGCCGCAGAGCGGCATCTTCCGACCAGCCAATACGAAGTTTTATTACAAATGCCACCCTGACCGCACTCAGCTCAACCAAACTTTTGCTAAACCGGTTGAGACCTGGCTATGTGTCGCTAGCGCGGGCCTGTTTGACGGCCAGGGTAACTGAAGTCCAATGGATTTCTCGTTACCTGCCGTTCGTGGCAGTCGGCTTTCGCTGCGTGCTTGTCTTAGAAAAGTACCCCTGAATGACAGGAAGGGGAACTTAACCGGACCGTGGGTGGAAACCGTCGACTGACTCCTTGCAGCCTGTACCCGTCATGATGGGACGGATGTTCTTTGTGCTCACGCTGGTATTCACTTTGCGGATAGTGAGGCTGAGTCGTGGGCGTCACACCGATACCAACGTCAGACCGTTCAATCAATTTATCTAACTCACCCCGATCAAGCCAAACGCCTCGGCACTGTGGACAGTAGTCGATTTCAATACCTTGACGTTCCGTCATCAAAAGGTCCGCGGTGGTGCAAGCAGGGCATTTCATGCTGTGCCTTAGCTCATGTGCGCGCTGGTTTGATCCACCCGCGTGAGCGGCTCCCCAGGGTGTCCTCCCAAGTTGTAGGGTATGGTCAAAAACGCCGTGACTACCAGGGGCATCAGTGCCATCGCAACGAAGCGCAAGTAAGACACAACAAACTGTTTGAGGTCAGCATTCATCGTCGGCACCTTGAAGTTGATAGGTCAATCGTAGGCCTCGCGTCTTAAGGCCAACTGAAGTCTTCACTCCCACCCCGCATTGGCGCGAAGTACCCCCAACTGGCGAAGTGATCGATATTCAACTGGGTGCCCCCCGTTGTAGCCACCAGCGATGAACTTGGCGGTCAGGCTCAGCCTGGCCCCTCTGCTTTGCGACGGATACACGGCCAGGCCGTGGCCTACTGACCGGGATGGACCCAGTTCTCCACTTCGAGCGCAGGCACGCGCACGAATTCCGACAAGTTGTTTGTCACCAGCACCAAGCCTTCGCTGCGTGCGTGGCCTGCAATGTGCAGGTCATTTACACCGATGGGCTGGCCCAATTTTTCCAGGGCGGCTCGAATGGCACCATAGTGCTGGGCAGCCTTGGCTCCGTAGGGCAGAACTTCCAGGCGGCTGCAAAAGTCTTCGATGGCGGACAGGTTCTCGCTCACGCGGCTGCTTTTCTCCGCACCGTGCAAAAGTTCGGCCAGGGTGATGGAGGAGATTGCCATGCGCCCGGCGTTGGCATTGAAGGTAGACAGCACCTCGACGGGGCGCCGCTTCAACACGTAGATGACGATGTTGGTGTCCAGCAGGTAGCGCAGCATCAGAGCGATTCCCGCTCCGACTGTTGCTGGCTGGCGCGCTCGGGCAGGAAGTCGTCGCTCACCTGAGGGCCGCCCAGGAAGAAGCTGTCCCAGGTTTGGCCGACGGGGGCGATGATGCGCTCATTGCCCCTGACGCGTATATCTACCTTGTGGACACCCTCGGGCAGGCGCACGTCCATCGGGAGGCGGACGGCCTGGGTGCGATTGTTGACAAAAACAGTGCCGATGGACATGCCTGTCTCCTTGGGAAGATGTATATGGCAATTGTATATTGCACCAAGCAGCACCGCCAACTTGATGTGACGTGAAGGCCCGCTCCCGCTGCCTACCGGCTATCCCCAGTGGGCACTTTTGGCGCGGGGGCTAAGCAACCCGCACGTTGTCGGCACCAAAAAAGGCACGCATGTGCACCACCAATCCGGCTTCGTTGAAACGGAACACGTCAATCGGGTGGATCGTCATGCGCTGGCCGTTCATGGCAAAGCTGACGCTGAACGCAAACGCCGCTTCGGACGCCACGGCGCGGATAGCGCCTTCCAGCGCCACTTCCAGTTGCATGGCAACCGAGCCCGCATAGAAGGCCCGGATCTCGGCCAGGCCCTTTTTCGGCGGGCTGCCGACCGGGTCTTCCACCACCGCGTCTTCGGCATACAGGGCGACGATGGCGTCCAGATCGGCGGCATTGAGGGCACGCACATAGGCGTGCACGGCCGCGTGCATGTGTTCGGCTGTGGGCATGGCCATCCTTAGAACTGGGTGGGGCGTGTCATGGCGTCGATACCGCCGTCGGCATACAGCTGGATGCCGTGCACAAAGCTGGCGGCCGGGCTGAGCAAAAAGGCGACGGTGGCGGCGATCTCGGACGGTTCGGCACGACGCGCAATCGGGGCCACGAAGTTCTTGATGGCCTCGCTGAAGCGCGGGTCGTCCAGGCCGGCCTGCAGCAGCGGCGTTTCGGTGGCACCGGGCGCCACCGTATTCAGACGCACACCGGCCGCGCCCCACACCTTGACGCGCTTGCGCACGGCCACGGTCAGCGCGTTCTTGGAGCCGGCATAGGCCAGGTTGCCGCCCTGGGCACCGGCTGCTGTCACGATCGCGTTCACCTTGGCCTCGTCGCCGGCCTCGCAGGCTTCGGCCAGTGGATTCTTGCTCCACGGCAGGTGCACCGAGGCCACCGAAGAGATCACCACGGCGGCCGGGTTCTGGCCTTTGGACAGGGCCGGCAGCAGCGCATCGAGCAGCTCCACTGCGCCAAAGTAGTTGACCGAGGCGATCAGCGAAGTCGGCACGGTTTGCCCGCCCAGCCCTGCGCACAGCACCAGCCCGTCCAGCGTGCCGCCACAGCGCTCCAGCGCCTGTGCGATCACGGCCTGGCGGCCGGCTGCGGTGGAGAGGTCGCCCGCAATGTCGGCATTGCGCAGGTCGATTCCGATGACGGTGTGGCCTGCAGCCCGCAGAGCGGTGCAGGTGGCGGCGCCTATGCCGGAAGCGGAACCGGTGACGAGGGTTACGGTCATGGTGATGTCCTTTGGGGTGAATAGTTGTGTAGGTTCTACAGGGCGGCGACCAGCGCTGGCACGGCGGCAAACAGGTCCGCCTCCAGGCCATAGTCGGCCACGGAAAATATGGGCGCTTCCGGGTCCTTGTTGATCGCCACGATCACCTTGGAATCCTTCATGCCAGCAAGGTGCTGGATGGCGCCACTGATGCCGGCAGCAATGTACAGCGCGGGCGCCACGATCTTGCCGGTCTGGCCGACCTGCCAGTCGTTGGGCGCATAGCCGGCATCCACAGCGGCGCGGCTGGCACCCATGGCCGCACCCAGCTTGTCGGCCA
>CAJAFJ010000264.1 GCA_903938955.1 uncultured beta proteobacterium
CTGCGCAACACGGCAATTTTTGCGCAGGCATGGATGATGGATCGAAGCATTGGGCGGTCAAGGGTTTTCAGAAACGCTTGCGGCGATAAATGACCGTCAAACATCTGTTGAGCCTGCTGCAATGTCTGTTCGGAGCCACTGTGCCCCAAGTACCGGTACACAAAAACCGTCAAGGGCGACGCCGACAGGCCACTGGCGGTTCCAGGCAACTGCCCCATTTCAAGTACTTTGAGCAACTCGGCATGGGTGGCGTGTTCTGCTGGAGGCTCGGGCAACAAGTCTTGCATTGGGCCTGGCCTGCCGTGGACGCTCTTGACGTTGCCGAGAAACATGGCAAGGGGGGCGTCAGTACCGGTGCACAGTGCCAATGCCTCAAGGATGGCAATGGATGAAATGATGGCGCCAAGGTAAGCGCACGAAAAGTCGATGTTCCGCTTGGCTGTCACGCCTTTGACCATGCAGGTATTTGCGTCGGGATAGCCGTCGTAACATTGACAAATGAACGCCGGGCTGAGGCTGCTTAAAAAACCATTCATACGCAGCAAGGCGCTTCGGTATTCCTGTACGGTATAGACGCCGGCCGCCCTTAACGGGGCATTCGACTCTTCAAGCAGCAGCAGTGTGTTTGACAAACAATGTTCGGGGTCGGCCTCCGTGATGCCGGCCACGTCCCGATTGGCGAGGGTCACGGCATCAGTGAGCACCGTTTTGACGAAGGTTGAGATGGCCTGATCAGACAGCGTGCTCAAGAACTTTCTAGCTTGCGCCTCCACACGTTGGGCCAGATCGTCTGTTGCTGCGCGTCCATTGGCATCCGGCACCCGGAAGAAAATGGTGGCCTCAATGCACGCCACCACGGCAATCAATTGGGCGGCGGTCAGATGGCGATGCAGGAGCCGGGCAGCGACGACGGCGCTGAGAAATTCATTCATGCCGGCATACTGTTGCAAGATTTGCCCCGGACAGAATCCGAAGATATCGGCGCATAGAACGGTGGCTGTGTCCTCGGGTAGGATTGGCTGAAGGCGTAAAACGCTACTTTCCATGTACGTCACATCGGCCAGCAACGGCGCTACCTGTGCCGGAAAGCCATCATCCAGCTGGTAATACACCACATCATGAAAGAGCGCTGCCAGAATTTGTATGGGATTCATTCCCTCGCACATGGTGAATACATGCTCTGCGGTGTGGAAAGTCCGTGTTTTTCCATCCAGTGAGTGATGGACCAAAACGGCCAGCTGCTCAATTTCGATCGTTGGTACATCTGCAGACAAGGCCTGAAAGGCCTGGTTGAACAAGAGAATCGTACGATTGATAGTTGCGATTGCCACGCTGTGTTTCTCCAGTTGCCACGTAAATTGTTCACCAACGCCAGTTTACCGGTAGTGCCACATCGCTTCCGTCCAATGCCGCAGGACTTGCCAGAGCGTGTTTCTGAATTCGGCTCTGGCTATTTTTAGTACGGGTTGTCAAACCCCAGCCGCGCCAGAATCTCGACCTCGCGCAGTTCCATCACTTGGGCGTCTTCCTCGCTGGTTTCGTGGTCCCAGCCTTGGGCGTGCAGTGCGCCGTGTACCAGCAGGTGGGCGTAGTGCGCTTGCAGGGTTTTGCCTTGCTCTTTGGCTTCCTTTGCGACCACTGGCGCGCATAGCACCAGGTCGGCGGTGACGATGGGTTCCATCGTGTAGTCAAAGGTCAGCACGTTGGTGGCGTAGTCCTTCTTGCGGTAGTCGCGGTTCAGCGCCTGGCCTTCTTCCTCATCCACGATGCGCACGGTGATTTCAGCGTCGCTTTGCAGCGCATGGCGAATCCAGCGGATCACCTTGTGACGCGGCAGGGCGGCGCGGTGAATGGCGGCATCCTCGATCTTGCCGAATTGCAGGGATAAAGTGAGTTCGTTCAACATTAACATAGGTAAATGGGCCTCTAGCCTTCGTGTTATTTGCGTAAATAGCTATTATTTAAATAGCAAAATGGCTTTAAGCCGGTTTCTTGGCGGCCGCGCGCGGGCGTGCCACCACGGCTGAAATTTCCGGGTCGGCATCGTCACGCCGATGTGGGTTGATGCGCCCCGGTGCGTCGTAAGCGTCCACAATGCGGGCCACCAGCGGGTGCCGCACCACATCCAAACTGGTGAAGCGGCAAATGGCAATGCCGTCAATGCCCTTGAGCACACGCTCGGAGTCGATCAGGCCGCTGAGTTGGGTTTTGGGCAGGTCGATCTGGCTCACGTCCCCGGTCACCACGGCTTTGGAGCCGAAGCCGATGCGGGTCAGAAACATCTTCATCTGCTCGGGCGTGGTGTTTTGCGCCTCGTCCAGAATCACAAA
>CAJAFJ010000265.1 GCA_903938955.1 uncultured beta proteobacterium
CTGGTGACCGGCTTTGCGCACATCGAAGGCATGCCGGTCGGCATTATCGCCAACAACGGCATCTTGTTCAGCGAGTCGGCCCTGAAGGGCGCGCACTTTATCGAACTGTGCTGCCAGCGCAAGATTCCGCTCATTTTCTTGCAGAACATCACCGGCTTCATGGTCGGACGCAAGTACGAGAACGAAGGCATCGCCCGCAATGGAGCCAAGATGGTGACCGCCGTGGCCACCGCGAGTGTTCCGAAGTTCACCATCATCATCGGCGGCAGCTTTGGCGCTGGTAACTACGGCATGTGCGGGCGCGCTTACAGCCCGCGCTTCTTGTGGATGTGGCCGAATGCCCGAATCAGTGTGATGGGCGGTGAGCAGGCGGCCAGCGTGTTGGCCACGGTCAAACGCGACGGCATCGAGGGCAAGGGCGGCGCCTGGAGCATGGAAGAAGAAGAAGCCTTCAAAGCCCCGATTCGCCGCCAGTACGAAGAACAAGGCCACCCCTATTTCGCCACCGCCCGCCTGTGGGACGACGGCATCATCGACCCGGCCGACACCCGCCGCGTGCTGGCGCTGGGCCTGAGCGCAACGCTGAACGCCCCGATCCCCGATACCAAATTTGGCGTGTTCCGGATGTAATGGAAAGAGACTCACATGTTTAACAAAATTCTTATTGCCAACCGGGGCGAGATCGCCTGCCGCGTGGCCGCTACTGCCCGCCGCCTGGCCATCAAAACGGTCGCGGTGTACTCCGATGCCGATGCCAACGCCAAACACGTCAGCGTCTGTGACGAGTCGGTTTACATCGGCGGCAGCGCGCCCAAAGACAGCTACCTGCGTTGGGAAAACATCATTGCCGCCGCCAAGGCCACTGGCGCCCAGGCCGTGCATCCGGGCTATGGTTTTTTGAGCGAAAACGTCGAGTTTGCGCAGGCTTGTGCCGATGCCGGGCTGGTGTTCATCGGCCCGCTACCGTCCAGCATCCAGGCCATGGGGCTGAAAGCCGAGTCTAAGCGCCTGATGAATCTGGCTGGTGTGCCGCTGGTGCCGGGTTACCACGGCGAGGATCAAAACCCTGAGTTGCTGCAACGCGAGGCCGACAGCATCGGCTACCCGGTGCTGATCAAAGCCAGCGCGGGCGGCGGCGGCAAAGGTATGCGCGCGGTGGACAGCTCGGCCGACTTTGCCGCTGCGCTGGCATCCTGCAAGCGCGAAGCCATCAACAGCTTTGGCGACGACGCGGTGCTGATCGAAAAGTACGTGCAGCGCCCGCGCCACATCGAGATTCAGGTGTTTGGCGACATGCTGGGCAACTATGTCTATTTGTTTGAGCGCGACTGTTCGGTGCAGAGGCGCCACCAGAAGGTGCTGGAAGAAGCGCCAGCGCCCGGTATCACCGAAGAGTTTCGTCGGCAAATGGGCGAGGCAGCGGTGGCGGCAGCGCGGGCAGTCAACTACGTCGGCGCGGGCACGGTCGAGTTCATCGTCGAGCAACGTCCCGATGGCTCCATGATTTTCTTCTTCATGGAAATGAA
>CAJAFJ010000266.1 GCA_903938955.1 uncultured beta proteobacterium
GCGTCCAGCGTGCAAGCTGGGTTGCCGTTTGGATTTCGACGGCGGCGGGCGGGGCGACCAGCAGGGGTTCCGCTTTGGAGCGCAGGCGGCGATTGACCGCGTGCTGGGTGGCGGCGAGTTCCCTCACGTCAACCGGTTTGACCATGTAGGCATCCGCCCCCAGATTAAGGCCGTGCAGGCGGTCGTCAAGCGTGGCACGGGCGGTGAGAAAAACGATACCCAAACTGGGATTGCTGCGCAGGTGTTGGGCAATAGAGAAGCCGTCCTCGCCCGGCAGACCCACATCAATGACGACCAGGTCGCAGTCCTTCACGGCCAAGGCTCGGTAGAGTCCGATTGCATCGCCAAAGCCGCTGACTTCCAGGCCCAACGCGGTCAGACCAAAGACGATTTCTTCGCGCAGATCAGCGGTGTCTTCAACCAGAAAAACGCGCACTTTATCGGGGACGGTGGGAGTCATTTCGATAGCCCAATTAAATGAGCCAAGTCTATCGGCGCTGGGGTTATCGGTCACGTACGCTGATTGACGTTTATTCACCATTTTTCACCGTTTTTTCTCATTGCGTTATGCAAAATAAACACGCAGATGCGCGTGATAATTGCGTTTTAACAACGATGCATCCATTTTTTCCATGTTGAAAATCCTGCTGGCACTGTTGATCGCGGCTTTTTTCTGGCCCGCCCAGGCGCTGACGCTGTCGCCGCAAATGGGGCTGCATGAGCCGGCCAGTTTGGAGGGCCATTTGACGACCTTGGTTGATGCGAGTGGGACATTGCGGATTGATGATGTCGTGGCGTCGGCCAAAGCCACTGAGTTTTCGGCGCTGCCTGGTTTTCTCGGTGCCGGTTACACCGCCGATGCTTACTGGCTGCGCTTTACCCTTCAACGGACACCCGAGTCGCCCGCAGCTTGGTTCATCGAAGTTTCACCACCCTACCTCGATGAGGTGACGCTTTTTGTGCCACGCGACGGTGGCGGGTTCCATGCAACACACCTGGGTGATTTGCAGCCTTACACAGAGCGACCCATACCTCATCGCAACTTTGTTTTTCCGCTTGTCCTACAGGATGTTCAACCCGTCACGCTCTACCTGCGCGTGAAAACCACTAGCACGATGCTGGTGCGTGTACAGGCCTGGCAGTACGCAGGCTTGCTGGCGGACTCGCAAGTAGATACCAGCCTGTGCAGCATTTATTTCGGAATTTTGGTGCTGGGTTTATTGTCTAATTTAATATTTTGGTTTTGGCTTCGCGAAAGCCTTTACTTGAATTACTGCGGCTATCTGGCAATGATGGCGATGTCGGGGCTGGCAACGGGTGGGTTCGCTTCACAATGGCTGTTTCCGCAGTCACCGCTGGTGGCTGACCGCCTGGTCGGCGTCTGCATCAGTCTCGTTTTCTTGCTTGGAGCGAAGTTCTTTATCGGGGTGCTACGCCTGCGCGAGCACTTTCCAGAACTCAACCGGTTCTTTGATGCCATCTTCATTTTTTACGCTGTATGTGCGCTGGCCGCCATGTCGGGCAATTATGGGCTGGTTGCGCCCTGGCTCATGCGGCTGGCGTTTGTCGTCACTGCTGGCGTCGCCCTGGCGGGCCCTTGGTTGCTGTGGCGTGGGCACCGCGAATACCTGTTTTATACCTTGGCTTTTACCGCCAACTTCGCTGTAACCCCAATCATCATAGCGAAGCTCATGGGGTGGATTACGATCAATCTTTCCACTGATTACATCGGGATGCTGGGCGCTTTCATCCACATCGTCCTACTCAACGTTGCAGTGGTAGACCGGATGCGTTTATCTGAGCGAAAAATGCTTGCTGCCGTCAAACTGACGGCAGAACTGGCGGCCGAACGTGATGCGGCGCAACAGCAACGACAGTTCGTGGCCATGGTGTCGCATGAATTCCGCACGCCGCTGGCGGTGATTGATGCGACCGCCCAGTCGGTAGAAATCGCTTGTTCGCAGGCGGCCAGTACCTCATACGAATTTATTGCGCCACGACAAGAAAAAATTCGCCGTGCGGTGCGCCGTATGGTGTCGCTACTGGACAATTTTTTAACGAGCGAACGACTCGACTTTCATAAATCTGAAGCTAAACGTGAGGTGCTTGATTTGCGCGATCTGGCAAACGAGGCAGCAAAGAACTGGTCCCACCTGCTGCATGATCCCAAGCAGTTGCAACTGGTGTTGGGCGAAGAGCCTGTGTCAGTTTTCACTGAGCGTTCAATGATGTCATTGGCACTGTCCAATTTGATCGACAACGCCATTAAATATTCGCCACTGGGTAGTCCCATTACGCTACGCGTTGGCCAGTCCCATGAAACCGGATGGATTGAGGTCGAAGATCATGGAGTCGGTGTCTCGGAGAGTGAGATCGGACTGATCTTTGACAAGTTCTACCGCAGCGGCGATGCCCAGATCGTGCCGGGCGCCGGCCTGGGCCTGTACCTGGTGCGCACTATCGCCCGCAGCCAGGGCGGCGATATCGATGTCGAAAGCAAGCCGGGCAAGGGCTCAAGGTTTCGCATTTGGTTTGCGCTGGTGAAATAGTTTCAGGCTTTGACGGCTACTGAATCGCCGCCATGCCGGTCGCTAGGTCGGGGTAAATGTTGGCCGTGCCGACCAGGGCGACAAAACCGCTGCGCTGGGCGATGTCCAGCGGCTGGTGGCTGAGGCCGCACACCAGCAGGCGCACGCTGTTTTTGTGGCAGGCGCGGGCCAGGTCGTTGAGGGTGTCGACGCCTGAGGAGTCGACGTAGATGACGTTTTTCAGGTCCAGCAGCAGCACCTCGGCTGGCAACTGGTCTTGCAGGTCTTCGATCAGTTTGACGGCGCCAAAAAACACCGCGCCATAGAGTCGGTAACCCGCCACCTTGTTCGCAAGATCGCTCAGCGCCGGGAAGTCCGTCGCCGTCACGGCCTCGCAGCGCGACAGGCTGGAAATGCGGTAAATAAAGGTGATACACGCCGCCACCAGTCCGATTTCGACCGCGACCGTCAAGTCAAACACCACGGTCAGGAAGAACACCGACAGCAGCGTGGCCCGGTAGGGCAGGCGGTATTGGCGCAAATGCACAAACTCGCGCCATTCGCCCATGTTCCAGGCGACAAACATCAGGATCGCAGCCATCGCGGCCAGCGGAATATTCTGCGCCAGCGGGGCCGCCAGCAGGATCACCAGCAGCAGCGTCAAGGCATGGATCATGCCGGCTATCGGGCTGTTGGCACCGCTTTTGACGTTGGTCACGGTGCGGGCAATGGTGCCGGTGGCGGGCATACCGCCAAAGAACGGGGTCACAAAATTGGCGATACCTTGCGCCATCAATTCCTGATTCGGGTTGTGGCGGTGGCCGATCATGCTGTCGGCGACGCGGGCACACAACAGGGATTCAATCGCGCCCAACAAAGCCAGCGTCAGCGCCGGGATGAACAAAAAACGAGCCGACTCCCACGTAAAGTCAGGCCACACCAGCCCCGGCATGCTCGACGGAATACCGCCAAAGCGACTGCCGATGGTCTCGATCGGCAGCTGGAATAGCGACACGCAGGCGGTGGCCAGCACCAACACCACCACGGTGCCCGGCACCAGCATCAGGCGCGCGCCCCAGCGCTGTGTTTTAGCCAGTTTGGGCAGCATAAATTGCCAAAATATCAGCAGGCCCAGGCACAGCAAGGCCATGACCGTGGCGTAAGGGTTCAGCGTGTGCAGGGCGTGGCTGAGGGTTTGCAGCATGCCAAAGAAGTTGGCCGGCATGGCGGCCACGCTCAAGCCCAGAAAGTCTTTTACTTGCGACAAGGCAATCAGCACCGCAATGCCATTGGTGAAGCCGATGACCACCGCAATCGGAATAAACCGGATCAGCGTGCCCATTTTGAAAAAGCCCATGGCAAACAGCATCACGC
>CAJAFJ010000267.1 GCA_903938955.1 uncultured beta proteobacterium
ATCGCCAAAGTGGGTTTCATTACCGAGCCTCCGCCCAAAGGCTGATCAGGAGTCACTGATGCGCAAGAAAAAAAACAAACCGGGTGAAGCGGACATCATGTCCGAGATCAACACCACCCCCCTGATTGACGTGATGCTGGTCTTGCTCATCATGTTCATCATCACCATTCCGGTGCAATTGCACTCGGTCAAGATGAACATGCCGGTCGCCAGCCATGCGCCGCCGAGCCAGCCACCGGTGGTCGTGAAGATCAACCTTGACGATCAAGGCGGCATCTTGTGGGATGGTGTAGCAGTGTCGGATCGACAGGTGCTGGAGCAAAAGATGCTACAGCTGACCGAAATGCCGGATCAGCCTGAAGTTCACCTCAAGCCCACCAAGGTGACCGAATACCGCTATGTGGCTGCCGTCATGGCCTCTGCGCAACGCATTGGCGTTACCAAAATTGGCATCGTGGGCAATGAGCGCTTCGTTCCTTGAGTTAGTAGCGACAGCAGCCTGTTTTTTCATTTCCCCTTTTTTAATGTATGAAAAAAGTCAGAAAACTGGCTTCACTGCCACTGCTTTGCCTGTTGTCGCTGACGCTTCACCTGTCACCCCTGCAGGCGCAACAAGAGACGCTCCGCGCCGAGGTGCTGAGGCCCCTGACTGCAGCCCAGGAGCTGAATAAGCAAAAGAAGCATGCCGAGGCGCTCAGTCGTTTTGCCGAGGTCGACGCGCTTGTGGTCGTCAATCCCCTTGAGGTTTTTACCATCGAACGGCTGCGTGCCGTTGTGCTGATCGCTGCGGGGGAGACGGGGCAGGCGGCCAAGGCATTGGACAAGGCCTTGCAAACCGAGCACGGCACCGTGCCCGATCGCCTGGCCTTGATGGAGCATCTGGTGCTGATCCAGTACCGAGCCAAGGTCTATGCTGATGCCGCCCTGTGGGCCGGGCGTTACCTGGCATTGGGCGGCGAACGTGTGCAGTTGCGTCAATTACAGGCCCAGGCCTTGTACCTCTCCGCCCAATACCAGCCTGCGGCCGAGATGCTGCAACAGCGCCTGGATGCAGCGCTGGCTGACAGGCAGATACCCGAGGAAGTCGAACTTCGGCTACTCGCCAGCGCCTACCAGCAACTCAAGCACGAGTCCGGCTATGTGCAGACCCTGGAAACCCTGGTGCGCTTCTACCCGAATCCCGAGGTCTGGGCTGATTTGTTGTACCGGGTGATGCAGCGGCCAGATTTCCCCTTGCACCTTGAAATTGATGTGCGCCGGTTGATGTTGGCGGTTGGTGCTGTGAGCAGTGCGGCTGACTTTCTGGAGCACGCGCAACTCGCGATCTCCGCAGGCTATCCATCCGAGGCGCGACGCGTGCTGGAGATGGTTCAAAGTGCCGGTAAGCGGGGCGCGTCGGACGACACCGCCAAGGTGGATGCGCTCTTGGCCCAGGCCAAGCGCTTGCAGCGCGAAGATGACAAACAGTTGCCCCTGCTTGACGCGCAATTGGCCAAAGCCCGCGACGGCAATCCGTTCGTCAACATGGGGTTGAACCTCGCGCTTAACGGTCAGGCGTTGCAGGGCGTTGCACTGATGGCGCAAGGTCTGGAAAAAGGCGGCTTGCGCCAGCCTGATGCAGCCCGCTTGCGCTGGGCCTATGCGCACTACCTTGCCGGTCAAAAAGACCAAGCCCGTGTTGTCTGCGAGGCGCTGACCGGTCCCTCCACTGAAGCCGCGTTGGCGCGTTTGTGGCTACTGCACCTGGCTGCCTCACGTTGAGCGCTGGCTTCATCCATTTCCCCCGTTGATTGTTAAACCTAGGAGACAAAAATGAAAAATTCCCACATATCCCCCGGCGCAAAATTTGCCCTGCGAGCCGTGCCTGCCTGCATCGTGGCGTTGCTGGCATCGGTGTCACACGCCCAGGAAGTGCCTGAGCCCAAGGTCGATGAAGTGCTGGTGACAGCGCAAAAGCGCACCCAGCGCTTGCAGGACGTGCCGATTGCGATCTCTGCGCTGTCGGGCAGCCAGCTGGAAAGCCGCAACATTGGCAGCGTGGCCGATCTGGGCTCCATTTCGCCCAATTTGACCGTGTCATCCACCCCCGGGAATGCCACCGCTTCCCAAGTGGCGATCCGTGGCGGCGTCACCATCAACCCGGCCTTGTACTGGGATACGTCTGTGGGCATGTATGTCGATGGCGTGTACATGGGCAAGAGCCAGGGCTCCGTTTTCAAAATGGTGGATCTGGAGCGCGTTGAGGTGCTGCGTGGACCGCAGGGCACGCTGTACGGGCGCAACAGCATGTCGGGCGCTATCAACTTCATCACGCGAAAGCCTTCGGGCGAGTTTGGCGGCGATGTCTCCGTGAGCCTGGGTAGTTACAACGAACGCGTGGTCAAAGCCGCGATCGATTTGCCCAAAGCTGGCATTGCCAGTATTTCCCTGGGCCTGCGCACGGAAGACCGTGACGGCTGGGTCAAAACCACGCCCGGCAGCAGCGTCAGTGAGCTCAATGGTACGCATCAGAATCAGGCCCGGCTGGCGGTGAATCTGGATATTTCCCCGACCTTGCAGGCCGATTACCGCTTCGATACCAGCAAGGTTGATTCCACCTCCATGCATTCGCAGTTGTATCGGGCCGATCCGTCCATGGGTCTCTCTTCCTATGTGTTCCAGAATCGCCAGACTGTCGCCAGTGTCAATGGTCCGGAGCAAGAGAAATCGGATGTTCAAGGACATGCTTTGACACTGGACTGGAAGCTCAATGGCAACAACAGCCTCAAGTCGATCACCTCGCTGCGGACCATGAAATGGGACAACGGCATGGACCTTGATGGCACCCCGTTGCTGGTCGCGCAGACCGAGCGTAAATCAGATTACAAGCAGTGGTCGCAAGAGCTGCAATGGGTCGGCTCCTCGGGGGATATGAACTATGTTCTGGGGGGTTACCTCTTTAGCGATGACGGTACCACCAAGAATCCGCAGCAGTATTTCGGCGGCACTTTCAACGCCGACTCCAACTATGGCTTTACCACCAAGTCGCGCGCCTTGTTTGGTCAGCTCGATTACAAGCTGTCTGACCGCTGGACTGTGACCGGTGGCTTGCGGACGACGAGTGAGACCAAGACGATTGACCGCGATATTGGCTTCAGCTTTGCACCTGGGGCAGCGTTTAACCCGCTGATTCCCGTGGGCACCCATGGCGAGGCCACTTTCACTGCCACCAGTCCGTTGCTGGTGGCTGCGTTCAAGCTGAACGACAGCACCAATGTCTATGCCAAGTATTCGGAAGGCTTCAAGAGCGGCGGCTTCAACGGTGAGCACGGCGATCTGAGCTCGTCGACGGCGGCCAATATCGCCGAAGTCCTGACCCCCTTCCGTCCTGAAAAGCAGAAGACCTATGAACTGGGCCTGAAAACGAGCTTTGCCGGCGGCCGCGGCCAGCTCAATGCCGCCGTGTTCCAGAATCAAATTGATGATTTGCAATTGTCCATCTTCACCGCCAGCGGTGCAGCGGCTTCGGTGATTCGCAACGCGGGCAAGGCGAGCACGCGCGGTTTTGAACTGGAGGCTAGCTATGCCCCTTCAAGTGCTTTGCGCTTGCAGGCGAGCTATGGTTACCTGGATGCCAAGTACAAGGAATTCATGGATGGTGGTGTGAACGTGGCCGACAACCGCGCGTTTGTCCATGCGCCCAAAAACTCCTTCACGCTGGGACTGGATTGGCTGGTGGCTCAGACGGGCTGGGGCCCGCTGCGCCTGCAGGGTGACTACACCTACACCGACGCTTTCTACACCTACCCCTACCAACTGCAGTCCAGTGGCGCAGGCTACAACGCAGCGGCTCCGGTTGCTGGCAACACGCGTGTGGAGTCCAATGGATTGCTCAATGCCCGTTTGCTGTTCAGCGACATGAAGACGTCTTACGGCAAGGTGCAGTTGTCCTTGTGGGGTCGCAACCTCACCAATGCCGATCACATTGATAACTTCATCGACTTTGGCCCCGGCTTTGGCAATTTGACACAAGCCTATTTCAACCAGCCGCGCACACTGGGCGTGTCCGCTGCCCTCAAGTGGTAATCCGGATTTGATTTAACCTGAGTCAGGACTGTGGCTTGCTGCCACGGGCTTGACTCAGGGAACCCGTAGTTGATGACTTCTATTTACAGCGCGCAACCGATGCGATGCCCCTCGTGCATCGCACCTTCAATGTAGTTGACACCCGCGCAGTCGCCGATGCGTTGCACCGGCAGGCCGCAGTCGGCGAGCACATTGGCCACGCTGTCGTCAGCCTCGGCGCCAATGGCCAACACCACCGAGTCGGCCGGTGTGCGCTGTTGCTCGCCTTGCGCATCCAGCCAAATCACCTCACGACGGCCAATCTCCTGCACGGTGGCGTTCAGGTGCAGCTGGCCGTGTTGGGTCACGGCTTCCAGCACGCGCCAGCGTCGCACAATGGACAGTTCACGACCGGCCTTGTCGGTCGGCTCCAGCACCGTCACCTGGCGGCCGCGTGCCAGCAGAAATTCGGCCAGTTCCAGGCCCACCAGACCGCCCCCCACGATCAGCACCTGTTTGCCCAGCGGCATCCACAGTTTTGACAGGCTCTGCAGCGCCTGGGTGCTGTCGGTCACGCGCAGTACCCCGCCCACCTTGAACAGGGCGCGCTCGGCCAGGTTGAGCTTGGCGCGGGCGATTTCGTCAGCGCGGTCGCCCGTCATCAGGCGGCGCAGTTCATCGCCACTCCAGACATGGCTTTGCCCCGCGCCTGGAATGGCCGGTGCCGCGCGGCGGGCGCCGCTGGCCACCACCACGGTGTCGGGCTTAAGTTGGGCCACAAAGGCGGCATCCACGTCGGTGGATAAGCGCACCTCAATCGGCAGCTGCTTGACTTGTTCCAGCAGGTAGTCAAGCAGCTTGCCATTTTCAGGGTAAGCCAGCGCGGCAAAAAACAGCGTGCCGCCCAGGCGGTCGCTGCGCTCGGCCAGCGTGACGCGGTGACCGCGCAGGGCCGCCACGCGGGCGGCTTCCATCCCCGCCGGGCCACCGCCCACGATCAGCACATGGCGTGGCTGGGTGGTCGGGGCCAGCGAGGTCTCAAACTCGTGCCCCGTCTGTGCATTGACCGAGCATTTGACGCGCTGGTTGATGAAAATCTGGCTGACGCAGGCGTAGCAGTAGATGCAGGGGCGAATGTCCTGCGGGCGGTTTCGTTCCAGTTTGATCGGGATCTCGGGGTCGGCCAGCATCTTGCGCGCCATCGCCACAAAATCAAACTGACCCGCGCTGATGCCTTGGGCTGCCGCATCCGGCTCAATGCGACCGACCGCAATCACCGACACCGACACCGCCTTCTTGATGGCCGTGGCATTGGCAATGAAGCCGCCGGGCTGGTGTACCAGCGGTGCCTCGGTGAAGGCGATGCCGGTGCTGAGGGTGGCGTAGGCCGACACGCTGATGGCGTCGGCACCGGCGGCCTCGCACAGTTGGGCGGTGGCAATCGCATCGGGCAATGTGATGCCGCCGGGGGTGCGCAGTTCTTCGGCGTCGAGCCGCACCCAGACCGGAAAGTCGCCGCCGGTGCGGGCCTTCACGGCGGCGATGGTTTCAAGCAGCATGCGGGCGCGGTTTTCCAGCGGGCCGCCATAGGCGTCGTCGCGCTGGTTGTAATACGGCGAGAGGAAGCCGGCCAGCATGTAGGTGTGGGCTGCGTGCAGCTCAACGCCGTCAAAGCCAGCCTGCTGGGCGCGTGCCGCTGCGGCGGCAAAGGTGTCCACCATGAGCGCAATGTCATCGGTACTCATGACCCGGATCTGTGGCCGTGTCTTGCCCATGCCGCCGACGAAGGTTGAAAGCTCTTCGGTGGTGAAGGTCTTCATGATGTCGGTCTTGGCGGCGGGCGGAATGGACGGCACCCAGAGTTCTCGGCCCGCTGCCAGGTCGCGTGTGGCGGTCTTGCCAGCGTGTTGCAATTGCATGGCCACCTTGGCGCCGTGGCGGTGTACCCGCTCGGCCAGTGCCGCGAGGCCGGGGATAAAGTCATCGTGCGAGATACCGACCTGAAATGGCTCGGCGGTACCTGCCGGGTAAGCGATGGCGCAGGCGCCCATGGTCAACAGGCCGGCGCCGCCTTTGGCACGCGCCTCGTAATAGGCTTGAATGCGCTCACCACAGGTACCGTCTGATTCGGCGAAGTTGGAGCCCATGGGTGCCATCACGATGCGGTTGCGGAGTTCCATCGTGCCAATGCGGGCCGGCTGGAGTAGGGGTGAAAAAGGATTGCTCATGGGTGTTGATACGTTGCTGTGAAGATTTTTCAATTGTGAAAGCTTTACGGCTGCGGGCATCGTCCATTTGGACGCTGACGCAGGGGGCGCAATCGATAACAGTAGAGCCTGTTTGTAATTACCCCATTTTTGCGCTGCTGAGCGCCTACAGGAGACGTATCCCATGAAATGTCTGGTTCCCATCAAACGCGTGATTGACTACAACGTCAAGGTGCGCGTCAAAAGCGACAACTCGGGTGTCGATCTGGCCAACGTCAAAATGAGCATGAATCCTTTCGATGAGATTGCCATCGAAGAAGCGGTGCGGCTGAAAGAGAAGGGCGTCGTCAGCGAGGTCATCGCCGTCTCCTGCGGTGTAGCGCAGTGCCAGGAGACTCTGCGCACCGCCATGGCGATTGGTGCCGACCGCGGCATCCTGGTGCTGACCGACGCTGAACTGCAACCGCTGGCCGTGGCCAAGCTGCTCAAGGCGCTGGTCGACAAGGAGCAGCCCGGTCTCATCATTCTGGGCAAACAGGCCATTGATGACGACTGCAACCAAACCGGGCAGATGCTGGCGGCGCTGGCGGATTTGCCGCAAGCCACCTTTGCCAGCAAGGTCGAGATGGTGGACGGCAAAGCCCGCGTCACGCGTGAGATTGACGGTGGCAGCGAGACCTTGTTGCTGAGCCTGCCCGCACTCATCACGACCGACTTGCGTCTGAATGAGCCACGCTGTGTCACCTTGCCCAACATCATGAAGGCCAAGAAAAAACCGCTTGAGACGGTCACGCCCGACGACCTGGGGG
>CAJAFJ010000268.1 GCA_903938955.1 uncultured beta proteobacterium
CGGCGCTGCTCATGCTTTCTGCTCCTTTTTCACCGCAATAGTCGAAGTGTGCAGCAAGGCAACGGTCGCCTGTTTTCTTATCGGTCGAATGCGTGATGACAAGACCTGACCCCACGGTTTTTGGGGGCGGTTTTTGTTGTTGGGTTGCAAGCAACCCAACCTACGAGGCTAATCCTGGCGTTCCATGTCCACGCACACCAGCGCCGGGTGGTTGTTCCAGCGAAAGGTGATCACATAGGGGCGCTGCCTGACCCGCGCCGTGATGCCCTGCTCGCCACGCAGGCAAGTGGGCACTGAAATTTTCAGATCGGGGCCAAACACCTGGCGGGCATTGCCGGCCAGGGTATTGGCAATTTCGCCCACGGCATCGAGCAAGTTGGCCTCGGTGAAGGTGCGCTCGTGCTGCAGCACCAGCAACTCGCGCAGCATGGGCGCAGGCATGGACACCATCAGATAGCCCGAAAACCCGCCCATGAAACTGATCAGCCCATTGAATTCATGGCCCGACAAGGTGCCATCGCCCAGAAAAGCCGAGGTAATTTCGGGTTCCTGGTGGCTGGTGACTTTGAGGTATTGCTTGATGGCATCGGCAAACAAGCGCAAATCGTCTTCGGTAAGTGAAGCCATGACGAGGGGTACTTTCAAAAAAAATGGCGATAAATCAAACGCACAGCGCGGCAAACCGGTTCAGGCATCCGTGTGGTCGGTCATGTCGAGCAGGGCCGCCCGCAGATCTTCATCGGTGAAGGGTTTGTTGATAAACCCGCGCGCGCCCAGCCGCAAGGCCATGATGGCGGTGGACTTGTCTTTGAGCGCACTGACCACCAGGATATTGGGCGTGGGCTTGAGCTTCATCAGTTGGCGGATGGTTTCCACGCCATCCATCTCCGGCATGGTCAAGTCCATGGTGATGACATCGGGCGCAAATTGCTCGGCAATTTTGAGGGCTTCAATGCCGTTGCGGGCCAGGCCCACAATCGACACCCCCTGCATTTGGGTGTTTTCCACCACGCTGGCAATGCGGGTGCGAATGAGGTTGGAGTCATCGACGATCAGCAGTTTCATCAGGATGCTTTCAAAAAATCGACGCTCAAGACGCGCTCGGCACGGCCGCAGCCGGTATCGTCACGATGAATTCTGTGCCTGCGCCGGCTGCGGATTGCAAGCGGATATGGCCACCCAACTGTTGGGCCAGCTCCTGCACCACGTCAAGCCCCACCCCCCGGCCCGCATGCAAGCTGACCTCGGCGGTTGAAAACCCCGGCTTGAAAATATGGCTCAGCACCTGCCGGTCTGACAGATCAGCCAGCTTCTCGGGGGTAAACCATTCCAGCGTGAGCAAGCGTTCCCTGATCAGGCTGGCGTTCAGACCACGACCATCATCGCGCAGGCGCAGTTCAATCTCACCGGTGTCTTTTTGGCTGAGTTGCAGCACCAGCATGCCCACTGGCGGCTTGCCCGCCGCCACGCGCTCCGGGGGCAGTTCAATGCCGTGGGCGACCGCATTGCGCACCAGTTGAATCGCAATGCTGTCGAGTTCGGGGCGGTGCAGCAACGCCAGGGCGTGGCATGGTTGTCCAGCACCAAGCGCGTTTTGATTTGCTTGCCCAAATCAAGGGCTACCTTGTGCGCCAGCGCCGTCAGCCGGGTTAGCGGGTCAGTGGCTGATGCGTCTTCTGGCACGGGAGCCTGGGCGTTTGCCAACTGCCGGAATACGGTGATTTTTTCGAGCAGGTTGTCCAGGGGCAGCGGCAGGTTCAGCAGGGCATCGCCGGTGATTTGCGGCGCATTGCGCAGCACATCAAGCTCGTCTTCAAATTGATTGGCCAGTTCGGCGAGCAGTTCCAGGTTGAGGGCCGAGGCTTCGCCCTTGAACGAGTGAATGAGGCGAAACACGTTGTCAATCACCTTGCGGATGTCGGCCTTGCCGGTTGCTGTGGACGCACTGCGCAGCAAGTCATTAACCTGTAGCAATTGCGCCTCGGCCCGCCCCACAAACTGGCGCAGTGCGCCGGAGTCGGTCTTGAGCGCCTGAACCAGCGACGAAAACTCTTTGTGCGCCCGGTCACGTTCGGCCTCAAGCTGACGCTCCAGCGCCATGCGCGGGCTGATGTCCTGCATGGTGACCAGCAAGTGGCGCACCGCCCCGGCATCCATCACCCGGTTGAACGAGAAAGCCAGAAACTTATTGGCCTCAAGCCCTCGGGCGTTGACCGCCTTGATTTCCACCGCCGACAAGGGGTTGATGTTTTGCACCAGGTTTTCACGCACATGGGCAGAAAAAAGCAGCTCGATGTATTCGCGGGCATCGTTCAAGTCTTTCTCAAACAG
>CAJAFJ010000269.1 GCA_903938955.1 uncultured beta proteobacterium
ACTGTAGATGTCTTTGGTGAGTTGCTGGCTCTTTTTCGCCAGCTGATCAATTTCAGATGAAATGTCCACCGCAGATTCGGTCTGCACGTAGCGCAATTCTTCAATCTTGTTTTCGAGATCAGCAATCGGTTGCTCAAAGTCGAGAAATGTCTTTTTAGCCATAAATCCTTCTTAGCGGTTTGTCCCACAAGGTCAACTTGCGGGGTTCCAGTTGGGGACAGAGCCTGTTCGCTTGGCGTAACGGTTGTCTGCCCGCAAGGTTTTAATACTCCACCGGCAATGGGTCCAACGAGCGCCAAATATACCAAGTTGCAACGCTGCAATAAGGCGCCCAGGCGACGGCCACTTCGCGGGCGTCACTGCGGCTGACCACATCGCCCGAAAAATAACTCTTGCTGATGCCATTGATCAGGCCCACATCGTCCAACGGCAAAATATTGGGACGCATCAGGTGAAAGATCAAAAACATCTCAGCTGTCCAGCGGCCAATGCCCCGGATGGCGGTCAGTTCATCAATGATGGCCTCATCGTCCATGGTCTCCCAGGCTTTGACATGCACGGCGCCGTTATCAAAGTGCAGCGCCAGATCGACCAAATACTCCACCTTGCGCACGCTCAGACCAGCCGCCCGCATGTCATCGACCTTGAGCTTGAGCACATTGGCGGGGGTCACTTTTTTGGGCAATACCGCAAATCGGTCCCACACCGTTTGCGCCGCCTTGACCGATATCTGCTGCCCCACAATGCTGCGCGCCAACGTCACAAAGGCATCACCCCGCGTCTGCAGACAAGCGTCTCCAAACTGGGGAATCAGGCGCTTCATGACCCGGTCTTTTTTCATCAAGTGCTTGCAAGCCTCCTCCCAATAGGCGGGCGTCGACAACTCGGCTGCTATTTTTTTAGTAGCAATCATTGAACGACCCACGAAGGCAAGAGTCTGATTTGACACATAAAACCATTATGCTGCGGCCTCCCAGCTGGTGCCTGTGGAAGAGTCTTTCAAAACAATCCCCTGGGCCAGCAGCGACTGACGAATCTGATCGGCCAGGGCAAAATTCTTGTCCATCTTGGCAGCTGCACGTTGCGCAATCAGCGCATTGATGGCCGACTCGTCGAGCGACGCACCGGCCTGCAAAAACGTCTTCGGGTCGGTTTGCAGCAAGCCCAGACAGCCGCCCAGCGCCTTGAGCAAGCCGGCCAACTCACCTGACTGCGTCTTGTTGACTTCAGTCGCCAACTCAAACAGCACCGCCACCGCCTCGGGTGTGCCAAAGTCGTCGTCCATGGCGGCCTTGAAGCGTGCGGCAAAGGGCTGCGACCAATCGATCGTCACGGCAGACGGCGGCACCAAAGCCAGGATGTTGTAGAGGCGCTTCAGCGAATTGCGGGCATCGTCAAGATGCGCATCGCTGTGATTCAAGGCGCTGCGGTAGTGCGCCCGGATGATGAAAAAGCGGGTGGTCTCCGCGTCGTACTGGGCCAAAATATCGCGAATCGTGAAGAAATTACCCAGGCTCTTGGACATTTTCTCGTTGTCACGCGTGACAAAGCCGTTGTGCATCCATATGTTGGCCAAGGGTTTGCCGGTAGCGCCTGCGCTTTGGGCAATCTCGTTCTCATGGTGCGGGAACTGCAAGTCGGCCCCACCGCCATGAATATCACAGGTCTCACCCAGCGTCTGACCGCACATGGCCGAGCATTCAATATGCCAGCCAGGGCGACCCAGGCCATAGGCACTGTCCCACTTGGCGTCATCCGGCTCACTGGCCTTGGCTGTTTTCCAAAGCACAAAGTCCAGCGGATCGTCTTTGCCATCCTGAACGGCCACGCGTTCGCCCGCCCGTAACTCGTCCAACGACTTGCCGCTGAGCTTGCCGTAACCGGGGAACTTGCGCACCGCGTAATTGACATCGCCACTGGCAGAGCGGTAGGCCAGGCCTTTGTCTTCCAACTTGCCAATCAAGTGAAGCATTTGCGGCACAAACTCGGTGGCGCGCGGCTCAAAGGTGGGGCGCTCAACGCCCAGGGCGTCCGCATCCTGGTGCAGCGCA
>CAJAFJ010000270.1 GCA_903938955.1 uncultured beta proteobacterium
GCCACCTGTGTCGCGCAGCCACACGCTACACAGGACGCCAGTACCCTATTGTCTTGCCCCGGGTTAAGGTACCCAGCCCGAAGCCAGCCGATGAAATTATCTTTACAGCCGGGAGCGCCTAAATTGCTTTAAGTACCCCTTGCCCAGCCCATCGGCCTGCTGTTGTAAAGCTCACGGGCAATTAAGCCGCGAGTGCGAAACGTTCGTCGTTTGCAGTTAGTTTTTTTGAATCTGATTAACGAGCGCATTCAGCTCGACATGCACCACACCGCGTCCGAACCCACGTCGAAACCAGTGCAGCCCCAAGCTTGCTATTTTAGGCCCTTGTGAGCAATTGCAATAGAGCCCCGGGTGAATTAATTGTGGAGTGTGCTCCCCACTTTGCAGGATCGGCTTTTGGCACCAGGTAGCCATAGGTCGCTGCCACAGTGCCCATGCCAGCCGCCAGGCCCGCCACGATGTCCCGCTCGTCATCGCCTACATAGACGCATCTGGCAGGGTCAATGGAGAGCTGACGCGCAGCTTCAAACAGGGGCTCTGGGTGCGGCTTGGCGTGCGCCGTGGTGTCGCCACTGATGATGGTGCGCGCCGATGCAAAGAGTGGTATGGCGCGGGTCAGGGGGTCGGTAAAACGGGACGACTTGTTGGTTACAACACCCCAGGGAAGGCCCAAAGCTTCCAAATTGGCAATGAGTTCATGCACGCCGTCAAACGCGTAGGTGTTTTGCGTCAGGTTCTGTGCGTAATTGGCAAAAAACTCGTCCCGCAGGGCCACAAAATCGGCATGCTCGGGCGTCAGACCAAACGCCACGTCAATCATGCCACGCGCACCAGCGCCGGCCATGGGACGGTAAAGCTCAAAGGGCAAAGAAGGCATACCCCGATCGACGCGCATTTTGTCAGCCGCAGCGCCCAAATCAGGGGCGCTGTCAACCAATGTGCCATCAAGGTCAAAAAGTACGGCTTGAACGTCAAAGAACTGACCTGATACCCCGATCACAGGACGGCCTCCAAAGGTTTTTGGGTAGCAAAGAGATAGTTGACACTGGTGTCATCGCTCAGCCAATAGCGCTGGGTCAGCGGGTTGTACTGCATTCCCCGGGTGTGCCGCAAATGAAGATCGGCCGACCGGCTGTAGCTGGCTAACTCGCTGGGACGGATCATTTTGGCGTATTCATGGGTGCCTCGTGGCAGCATGTTCAGTACATACTCGGCGCCTACTACAGCCAACATGAACGATTTTGGGTTGCGATTTAAGGTGGAGAAAAATACCCAGCCACCGGGCTTGACCAGTTTGGCGCAAGCGCGCACAACAGAAGCCGGGTCAGGCACATGCTCCAGCATTTCCATGCAGGTCACGGCATCAAAACTGGCGGGTTGCTGGTCGGCCAGCGCTTCAACACTGACTTCACGGTATTGAACATTCGGTGTCTGCGCCTCAAGCGCATGGAGCTGCGCAACACGAAGCGCTTTGGATGACAAGTCAATGCCGGTGACTTGCGCGCCGGCGCGCGACATAGCATCCGCCAGAATGCCGCCACCACAGCCAACATCCAGGACCTGCAAGTCTTTAACCGGACAGATACTGCTTATCCACTCCATTCGCAGGGGATTGAGTTGATGCAAGGGGCGAAACTCGCCGTCTTTATCCCACCAACGGTGGGCCAGGTCGGAGAACTTGGCCAGTTCGGCCGGATCAGCGTTCAGTGTTGAAGTCATGGCGTGATTATCTGGAAAAATTCAAAGCCCAGCGATGGGGCTGTGTATCGGGGGGCTGCAAAGCAAAAACCCCGCAATAGCGGGGTTTTTGTTGAAACGGTCTTGAGAGACCGCCTCAAGGCACTAAGACCAATTACTTGGCTGCAGCGCGGGTACCGACCACTTCGATTTCGACGCGGCGATTTTTAGCACGGCCTTGACCGGTTTTGTTGTCAGCAACAGGTTGTTTCTCGCCTTTGCCTTCGGTGTAAACACGGCTCTTGTCGATGCCCTTGGACACCAAGTAAGCTTTCACAGCGTCAGAGCGCTTGATGGACAGCTTCTGGTTGTAAGCATCAGAACCCACAGTGTCGGTGTGACCGACAGCAATGATCACTTCGAGGTTGATGCCCTTAACTTTAGCAACCAGGTCATCCAGCTTGGCTTTGCCTTCTGGCTTGAGAACAGCTTTGTCAAAGTCAAAGAATGCATCAGCGGCATACGTGACTTTGGAAGCCACGACAGGTGCTGGCGCTGCAGGTGCAGCTGCGGCAACGGGTGCAGGTGCTGCCTTAGGTGCCACAGGTGCGGGAGCAACAACGGGTGCTGGAGCAACAATGGCACCATCACAACCAACGGCTGCAGTAGCAGGTGTCCAGTTGGCATCGCGCCAGCAGAGTTCATTGGTACCATTTTTCCAAGTGATGCCATTGCTGCTGACCCAGTTGTCAACAGTTTGAGCACCAGCAACGGACACGAATGCTGCGGAGGCAATCAGCATTGCCACTTTATTTAATTTCTTCATAATTCTCCTTAGGGGAAAAAGCCGCAGCAATGCGGCGGATTAGTGTGTGACGCCACGGATGCCAATCATCTAAAGCGTTCCGACCATTGTGCCACAGCGAACTTCCATCTGAAGCTCTGTACGAGCACTGAATGTCTCAGCAAAGTAATGACATTTTTTAAATCA
>CAJAFJ010000271.1 GCA_903938955.1 uncultured beta proteobacterium
GTCACCGCCGCCACCAAGGCGCAGGTCGAAGCCAAGCAGTATGAAATCATTCAGGCCGAAGGCGCTGAGTTGGTGATTTTGGCGCGCTACATGCAGGTGCTCAGTGACGACCTGTGCCGCAAGTTGTCGGGCTCGGCCATCAACATCCATCACTCGTTTTTGCCCAGTTTCAAAGGCGCCAAGCCTTATTACCAGGCGCACGACCGGGGCGTGAAACTGATCGGCGCCACCGCCCACTACGTGACCGCCGACCTGGACGAAGGCCCGATCATCGAGCAGGATGTGGCGCGCGTGGACCACAGCAAAACGGTGGAAGATTTAACTGCGCTGGGCCGTGACACCGAGAGCCAGGTGCTGGCCCGTGCCGTCAAATGGCACAGTGAGCGCCGTGTGTTGATCAACGGCCACAAGACGGTTATCTTCAAATAGCCACCTCGGGGCGAGTCACCAGCCCCTCCCTTTCCCGGTCCCCAGTTTGAAGGAGCGCATCATGCCAATGACGATTCGGAACATGGTCCTGACGATTTCAAATGCCGTGGATTTGGTCGGGGTGACCGATGTCTTTCATGGCCGGCGCGTCGGCATGATGGCTGTTGAATGTGCCAAGGTGCTGGGATGGACGCTGCCCACCCAGCGCTTGCTGTTCGACGCCGGCCTGCTGCATGACTGTGGCGTGTCATCGACCCGGGAGCACCGCCATATCATCAATGAGCTGGAGTGGACGGGGGCCCATATCCATTGCGAAAAAGGCGACGCTCTGTTGCGTGACTTTGCGCCGCTGGCCCATCTGGCGCCAATCGTTCGCGACCACCATACGCGCTGGGAAGAGATGGCAGCACACCAAACCGATCCGGTGATCGCCCGCCATACCAACCTCATTTACCTGGTGGACCGGGTGGATGCGCTGGCCGTCCCCTACTACCGCGACGAATCCCTGCTGCTGCATGTGGGCGAAATCCGGGACACGATCAACCGCCATCGGACGCAGTTTTTTGCCCCCGAGCTGGTAGACGCCTTTTTGGCGGCCTCCGCGCCGGAGGCGTTCTGGCTGCAACTCGACCCGGCCTACATTCCCCAGTATGTGGCGGACATGGAGCAGCACCGGCACGTTCATGCCAGTACGCTGGCGGAGCTGAAACAGTTCGCGGTGTTGATTTCCAAAATCGTCGATGAAAAATCCCACTTCACGGCCGAGCATTCGCTGGGCGTGGCACGGCTGGCACGCTTTCTGGGCCAACAAGCCGGGTTGGAAGGCGATCACCTTGACAAGCTGGAGATTGCAGCCCTGATGCATGACATTGGCAAACTGCAGGTGCCCGATGAGTTGCTGGAAAGCACCGGCCCCTACACGCCCGCCGAGCGCGCGGTCATGAAAAAGCACAGCTTTGCCACCTACCAAATTCTGCGACACATTGGCGGCTTTGAGGAACTGGCCTTGTGGGCGGCGCAGCACCATGAATCCCTGAACGGCAACGGCTACCCCTTCCACCTTCAGGCCAAGGAAATCCCCCTGGAGTCACGCATCATCAAAGTCGCCGACATTTTTCAGGCCCTGGCCCAACGGCGACCCTACCGGGCCCCCATGCCCGCGCCGGACATTCTGCTGGTGCTGCGCCAAATGCAGGCGGACCAGGAGGTGGATGGCGCCATTGTCAACACGGTGGCGCAACAGCTGGATGAATGTCGGCAGGCTGCGCTGGGAAGCGCTGCGTAAAGTTGGCGGGGCGCTTCTCCAGAAATGCCTGCATACCTTCCTGCACATCGGGCGTCATGGGGTGTCAGGAGGGTGGTGGCGACCAGCCTGCCAGATTAACGTGGTAACGCGTCGAGCGGCCCGCCCCGGCGCTGCCAAGCAGCCCCAGCGCCTCCAGTTCGATCAACTCACGCGAAGCGGTGGCCCTTGACGTGGCGGCGAGACTCTCATATTTTTGAGTGCTCATGCCGCCTGCAAAGCCGCCCGGCCCGGCATCCAGCAAGGTATTCACCACCTTGCGCTGGCGCGCGCTCAGGTCCTTGTCACGGTGCTCGGACCAAAACCGGGCCTTGGCCAGCGACAACTCAATCACGGCAGACGCCTGCTCACAGGCCAGCCGGACTTGCGCCACAAACCACACCACCCAGTCCGTCACCTCCAGCGGCCCATGTTGCGCTTGCGCCAGGGCCGTGTAGTACGCCGTGCGCTGCTCCAGCAATTGCTGCGAGATGCGGATCAAGCGGCTCGCCTCCCCGGCATCCCGCGCCAACACCAAGTCAATCAGCACCCGGCCAACGCGGCCATTTCCGTCCTCAAAAGGATGAATCGTTTCAAACCACAGATGGGCCAGCGCGGCCTGAATGAGACTTTCCGTCTCGGCTCGGGTGTTGAACCACGCCAGCAACTGCGCCATTTCTACGGGCACCGCAACAGAAGACGGCGCCTCATAGTGGACGGTTTCATGTCCTGTGCGACCACTCACGATCTGCATCGGCTCGGCATGCTGACGATAAGCGCCCGCCAAAATTTTGCGAATACCGGAGAAACCGGTCGGAAACAGCGCCGCTTGCCAGGCCTGCAAACGCTCGTGCGTCAACGGCGCGGAAGCCTTGTCCACAGCGTCACCCATGATGTCAAGCAAGCCATCGATATGCCGGGGCGAGTGCGCGCCTTGAAGATCAACCACGCCCAAACGACGGGCCACCGAGGAGCGAACCGCCTGCAAATCCAGCCGCTCGCCCTCAATCGCAGCAGTCGCCATCGCTTCCTGCGTCCACGCCTCCGCCGCCAGCTGCTGGCGCTGCTCAAA
>CAJAFJ010000272.1 GCA_903938955.1 uncultured beta proteobacterium
GCCTTTGCCGAGGTAACGACTTTTGTCGCCATCGCGCAATTCAATGGCTTCACGGCTGCCGGTAGAGGCGCCAGAGGGGACAGCGGCACGGCCCATCGTGCCAGACTCAAGGAGAACGTCGCACTCCACGGTGGGGTTTCCGCGTGAATCCAGAATTTCACGACCGACGATGTCAACAATTGCGCTCATTGATTTCTCTCAAAAAATAAAAATGAAACAAAAAAACTTAAAAAACCGGAACTTGATCGACTTCAGGGGCGATCAAGCGTCAAAACTATTTTCAAGAAACCCATTTTTCTTGGTCACAGCGTCCAGTGCCACCAGTGTCTCCAGCAAGGCCCGCATGTGTTTCAGCGGCACCGCATTGGGGCCGTCACTCATGGCTTTGGATGGATCAGGATGGGTTTCCATGAACAAGCCAGCCACGCCCACGGCCACCGCCGCACGCGCCAGCACTGGCACCATCTCGCGCTGGCCGCCACTGCTGGTGCCCTGGCCACCCGGCAATTGCACCGAGTGGGTGGCGTCAAACACCACCGGGGCACCGGTTTCGCGCATGATGGCCAGCGAGCGCATGTCGCTCACCAGGTTGTTGTAGCCAAAACTGGCACCGCGTTCGCAGGCCATGAAGTTGTCTTCGTTCAAGCCCAGTTCACGGGCAGCGGCACGGGCTTTGTCGATCACATTTTTCATGTCGCCCGGCGCCAGAAACTGGCCTTTTTTGATGTTGACCGGCAAACCCGACTGCGCCACGGCGCGGATGAAGTCGGTTTGGCGGCACAAAAAGGCCGGGGTTTGCAACACATCCACCACCGAGGCGACTTGGGCGATCTGGTCTTCTGAATGGATGTCAGTCAGGATCGGCAGATTCAGCTCGCGCTTGATCTTGGCCAGTATTTCGAGGCCTTTGTCGATGCCCGGGCCGCGAAACGTGCTGCCGCTGGAGCGGTTGGCCTTGTCAAAACTGCTTTTGAAAATGAAAGGAATGCCCAGCGACGCCGTGATTTCCTTCAGCGTGCCCGCCGTGTCCATCTGCAATTGTTCTGACTCAATGACGCAGGGGCCTGCGATGAGAAAGAAGCGTTGTTGCAGGCCGATGTCAAATCCGCATAATTTCATCAGACTTCCTTCGACGTGTTGTCAAACATTTGATGGTCGAGCGCCGCCTTGATAAAGGCGTTGAAAAGTGGATGCCCATCCCATGGCGTTGACTTGAACTCAGGGTGAAACTGCACACCCATGAACCAGGGGTGAACATCTTGCGGCAACTCGACAATTTCGGTCAGGTGTTCGCGTTGTGTAAAGGCTGAAATCACCAGCCCCGACTTGCGCAAGGTGTCCAGGAAGTTGACGTTGGCCTCATAGCGGTGGCGGTGGCGCTCGGTCACGATATCGCCGTAAATCTTGTGTGCCAGCGTGCCCTTGACCACGTCAGAACTTTGCGCGCCCAGGCGCATGGTGCCGCCCAGGTCAGAGTTTTCGTTGCGGGTTTTGATCGAGCCGTCGGCGTCTTTCCATTCGGTGATCAAGGCAATCACAGGATTGGGGCCGGTCGGGTCAAATTCGGTGCTGTGGGCATCTTTCAGCCCGGCCACGTGCCGTGCAAATTCGATGGTGGCCACTTGCATACCCAGGCAGATACCCAAGTAGGGTACCTTGTTTTCCCGTGCATAACGCGCCGCACTGATCTTGCCTTCAACGCCGCGGATACCAAAGCCGCCAGGCACCAAAACAGCGTCAAACTGGTCGAGCTGGGACGCGTTCTCGGGCGTGATGGTCTCGGAGTCGATGTAGTTGATCTTGACCCGCACATGGTTCTTCATGCCGGCATGACGCAGCGCTTCGTTCAGGGATTTGTAGCTGTCGCTCAGGTCCACATACTTGCCGACCATGGCGATGTTGACTTCGCCTTTGGGGTGCGCGGTTTCATACACCAGATCGTCCCAACGCTTCAGATTGGCGGGTTGCGTGTTGAGACGCAGTTTGTCGCAAATCAGGCCGTCCAGCCCTTGCTCGTGCAACATGCGCGGCACTTTGTAGATGGTGTCGACGTCCCACATGGAGATGACGCCCCAGTCCGGCACGTTGGAGAAGAGCGAGATTTTTTGCCGTTCTTCGTCGGGAATCGGGCGGTCAGCGCGGCAGATCAGTGCATCGGCCTGAATGCCGATTTCGCGCAATTGCTTGGCGGTGTGCTGGGTAGGCTTGGTTTTGAGTTCGCCCGCAGCGGCAATCCAGGGCACGTAGCTCAGGTGGACAAAGGCGCTGTTGTTGGGGCCAAGCTTCAAGCTCAACTGGCGAACGGCTTCCAGAAA
>CAJAFJ010000273.1 GCA_903938955.1 uncultured beta proteobacterium
GCCGTAGTTGGTGGTCAAAAGTGGCGCAGAGATGCCGCCAATTTTGTCTTGCTCGCTCTGTGCGTGCGCGATGAGGTCAGCCGAAGGTGTGTCGAAGTCGCGCGCGATTTTGGCAAGAACGCGCAGTTGTTGGCTATTGAGTTCGCCGTATGGCACTGCCACGCGCAACATCGGAGCGTAGCGTTGGATATACCAACCGTTTTGCAAGCGCAAAGGGCGAAATTCTTCGTCACCCAACTCGCCGGCCAAGTTCCGGGTTACCTGGTCGCGGTACTGATCGGCGCGGGCGCGCACGAATTGGCGGTCAAAGTCGGTGTATTGGTACATGGCAATGGTTTTATAAAGAAATCAGTTTCAGACCGGCATAGGCCAGCAACACGGAGAGAAATGAGCGAATCACGCGCTCAGGAATTCGAAACATCAGGTGTGAGCCAATCCAGATGCCGGGCAGCGAACCGGCCAGCAGTTTAGCCAGTAATGACCAGTCGACCGAACCCATCGATGCATGACCCATTCCGGCCACCAGCGTGAGCGGCACGGCGTAAGCAATGTCGGCGCCAATAATGCGCGGCAGCGGCAGCTTGGGGTACAGCAGCATCAGCACCGTGACGCCAATGGCACCCGCGCCGACCGAGGTCAGCGTGACCAGCGTGCCAATGACCGCGCCAAACAGCAGCGGCAGGCTCCAGTGGCGAGGTTTAGCCGCAGCGGCCTCCTGACCAAGCACCACCGACACCGGGGCCGACTTGCCACGCAGCACTTTGTAGAGCGTGGCGGCGGAGGTGAGCAGCAGCGCAACGCCCAGGGTGCTGGTCATCAGGCTTTGAACTTTGGCACTGGTGGCGCCGAGTTGGTGGAGCAAAAACAGGGTCAACAAGGCTGCCGGAATACTGCCTGCCGAGAGGTGCAGCACGACGCGCCACTCCACCACGCGGGCCCGCGCCAGTTTGAGGGTGCCGCCCAGCTTGGTGAATGCAGCAAACAGCAGGTCGGTGCCAATGGCCAGATAAGGCTTGGTGTCAAAAAAGAAAATCAGGATCGGCGTCATCAGCGAACCACCGCCGACCCCGGTCAGGCCAACGATCATTCCAACAAAAAAACCGGCAAGAATAAAGGCAATGTCATACATGGAGGCAGACTTTAATCAGCCTTCGTCAGATCACAAACTACATTTTCGTGATGTTCATATTCCGAATTGGATATATAGAAGCTTGAGTCGCGTCAAGTCACACCGTATTCTCAAGCCAGGGCGCCATCAGCGTGTGCTCAAAAACGGCCTTGCAAGCGTCGGCTTGCACCTGCATGCAGACCTGCGTTAGCGGCGTGTCCGGCCCCCAGTTTGCTTGCAGATGCGCTTCAAACGGCGCGCGCTGCATGATGGTTTGACCCTGCGCCAAGCCGTCGGTGGCGACCCGGACGCGACCCGCCTCCAACGTGAAAAGCTCGGGGTTCGTCAGGTAGATAAACGCCAGCACGTCGTGCCCAAAACAGCCATGAATCGCCGCCACATGCGGGTACAAACCACTGTAAAAGTCGGCATAAAACCGCACCGCGTGGTGCAAGGTGTCGGTTGCCGGGTGCTGATGATGGTCGGCAATTTGCTGGAACAAGGACACCGGCAGGATCACCCGGTGCGTCACATCCAGCCCGACCATGGTGAGTTTGAAGCCCGCCGTGAACACATCGTCCGCCGCGTGCGGGTCGTTCCAGATATTGGCCTCGGCCACCGGCGAGACATTGCCCGGCTCCAGAATGGTGCCACCCATCAGGATCACGCCGCGCAGCAGTTGCGGCAGTTCAGGCGCCAGCTTCAGCGCCAGACTCACATTGCCCAGCGGCCCGACCGCCACCAGCGTGATCTCCCCCGGCTGGGCGCGGGCCATGTCAACCATGAACTGCGCCGACGAGCGCGGATCAAGTTGGCTGGCAGTTTCAGCGCGCTTAAGCAGATTGCCCAACCCATCCGCCCCATGAATGTGCGCCGGTGGCGCCTCCTGCGGCTTGCACAAAGGCGTGGCCACACCTTGAGTCACCGGAATGTTTTTGCCCGCCAGCGCCGTCAAATACAAAGTATTGGCCGCCGCCTGTTCCACCGTGACGTTGCCAAACGTGGTGGTGATGCCCACCACCTCAACCGCCGGATGGGCCAGCGCGTAATACAGCGCCATGGCATCGTCCACGCCCGGGTCCGTGTCATAAATAACTTTGAAAACAGAGTGCTTGTTCATGTTGGAGTTGCTATTAAATAAAGAGCTGCTTGCGCAAGTAATACCTGCGCTACAGCCCTGTTTGATCTATAAATAAGTGGGCAGAGGGCCAAGAAAGAATTCTCAAGCCCGCCGTAAAAACTCCAAAACCTCCGAGCGAGTCGGAATGCTGGACTGAGCCCCCAACCGGGTGCAAGCCAGCGCCCCCGCCGCACTGGCCGTTCTCAACGCCTCCGGCCAGCCACACCCCTGACTCAGCGCCGCCACCAGCGCCCCACAAAAAGTATCCCCAGCCCCCGTCGTATCCACCGGAACCACCTCAAACGCCGCCTGCGTCAAAAAACCAGACGCCGTGCGCGCACAACACCCACGCCGCCCCAACGTGACCACCACATGGGGCACGGCGATGCGCTCCAGAC
>CAJAFJ010000274.1 GCA_903938955.1 uncultured beta proteobacterium
TAAAATTCTCGACGCGTCTTTCTCTAGGTTTTGGAACGGTGGCTATGATCGGTGTTTTTATTGCGCTCTTTGGCGCTATGAAAATGCGATTACTGGCCGATAACCTTGATCAGGTGACCAATAACAGCATGGTAAAAGTTGCCCAGTTTACCGAGCTCAAGGAGAACTTTGATGTCATTGCCCGTGCTGCGAGCAACATCATCCTTTGGGATAACCCGGAACTTCGAGCGGCTGAGAAGAAGAAGATCACGGAACTTCGAACGGCCAATAACGTTATTCTCACGAAACTGGATAAAACCATTGATTTACCTAAAGGGCGCGAATTCCTAAAAATCATTGCGGACGACTTGGGTTACTACAATGGCGCGCTGGATCGTGCCATTGAAAACGCGGAAAAAGGCTTCAAGGATGAAGCCGCTTTTGTCATAACCGGCATCGCGCGCAATCATCAAGAGATCGTATTTAAAGCGAATGATGATTCGCGAGCTTTGGAAAAAAATCTAGCTGACCAACTGGCATGGGAGGCATCAGAAGCGGCTAACACGGCCACGATGCTCATGGCTGGCTTGGCACTGATTCTGCTCTTAATAAGCGCAGTTATCGGCTGGTTAATTGCGCGCGATTTTTCTCGGTTACTGGGTGCTGAACCCGCTGAGCTATCAGCACTTGTAGGCCGCGTGGCCGAGGGTGATTTAAGCGGACAGCTTCAAGTTCGCACTGGTGATGCCATCAGCGTCATGGCCGTCATGGCACGCATGCAAAAATCCTTAATCGGGGTTGTCTCGACGGTGCGCCAGGGCTCAGAATCCGTCGCGACCGCCAGTGTTCAAATTTCTCAGGGAAATATCCATTTGAGTCAACGCACCGAAGAACAGGCCTGCGCTTTAGAAGAGACTGCGGCCTCAATGGAAGAACTGAGTTCCACGGTCAAACAAAATACGGACAATGCCAAACAGGCCAATCATCTGGCACAGAGCGCCAGTACGGTAGCGATTAAAGGCGGGGAAGTGGTCGCACAGGTTGTGGACACGATGAAGGGCATCAATGATTCGTCCACGAAAATATCAGACATTATTAGTGTGATTGATGCTATTGCCTTCCAGACCAATATTTTGGCGTTGAACGCGGCGGTGGAAGCGGCTCGGGCGGGTGAACAGGGGCGCGGTTTTGCAGTGGTAGCAAGCGAAGTACGTAGTTTGGCTGGTCGCTCGGCTGATGCCGCAAAGGAAATCAAGAGTCTCATTACTGCCAGTGTCGAGCGGGTAAAGCTGGGCACAGCATTGGCTGATCAAGCCGGTGCAACCATGACCGAGGTCGTCAACAGTATTCGTCGTGTCGCCCATATCATGGGTGAGATAAGTGCTGCGAGCTCAGAGCAAAGTGGTGGGGTTTCGCAAATGAGTGAAGCCGTGAGGAAAATGGACCAGGTTACGCAGAAAAATGCGGCTCTGGTGGAAGAGATTGCGGCGGCGGCGTCAAGCTTGAAGATCCAAGCGCATGACCTGGTTGACACTGTAGCTGTGTTTAAGCTTCCTGCGGATCAAGAGGTGGCAAGCCTAGGCTTTGTTGATGTATCAGCGTAGCCACAACAGGACTGCAGCAAAGGCCAACATTTCCTTGAAATGGCGGCCTTCTTATCAATAGCTGCTTTGAGCGGCTCACCATTTTGAAACCTCCCGGCTTTGCTGGGGGATGGTTATTTCAAGAAGCTGGCTCGCCAGACTTTGGCGTATTAAAGGGGGCCGGTCGCAGGACCGAGCGGCTGCCGGTTTCCAGCAGCATGCGCATCTGTCGAAATGTGATGCGCCAACCCGCTGGAGTGCGCTCCCATTGGTCATGGTATTCACCTATGGCTTCGTAGTAAACCGGCTCCAGTTCAGCGCTGCCGCGATGGGCTGCGCGCACTGAAATCCGGCTGCTGACCTGCCCGTCTGTCACTTCGACTTGCAAATTGCCCAACAGGTGCTGGGTCGGCCCGCAGCCTCCCAAGTGTTTTCGCAGCATAGAGAGGATGGCCGCGCGATCACGCAATGGCCAACCGCCGTACTCGGCGTGGGCGTCATCGCTGAATACCTCGCTAATCAACGACCAGTTGCGTTCGTCACAGAGCCGGGCATAGCGGCACAGTACCTCGTGTAAATCGCGTTCGAGCAGCAGTTGGTCTAGTGGCGTCACTGGTGGTTCATTAAGACGTTGAGCTTGAGCTGCAATCGCGCCATATGTTCGGCATAGACCAGGGCTTCCTGAGTCGGCAGGGGGTGCTTTACGCGTTTGGCGTAGACATCAAGCGCACCCTGCACCACTGTTCTGTCTTCTTCGCTGGCGAGCCAGGCCCAGTCGGCCAGGTGCGACGCCAACGCAGGGTTCGTGTCGGCCAGTGCCAAGGCGCGCTGGATCAGCTTGTGCGCGCCGCCGGACAGTGTCGCGATTTCGCGTGCCTCGGCCGCTACTGGCGCCGGGTCCCAATGAGAAGGGATGTCATCCCACCAGCCACTGTGCTCTTTCGCAATCATGCGACCGATATCCTTGGCGCTCACATAGAGTTCTCGCGCATCGTCGCGCTTGGCCAGCTCAGGTGGCAGGGCTACGCGGTCGATCACCAGGTCGCGCCGAATTCCGGCATTCAGACCGTCCACCACCTGTTGGGAAATGTTTTCCAGCATGCTGGCCTGGGCCGGCAGACGGTCCTGGATCTCGTCGGCATTGGTGATGGCTGGTCCGTGCATGGGCAAGAGCAGGCTTGGCTTGAGTGCGGCCATGTCGCGCAAGGCCTGGGCCCACTCTTCGGGGTAGCGCTGGCGCCGCTTGCCGTTGCCTGCGTTGGGCAGAAAGCCTTGAAAATAATCGGCCGCGACTACGACCTTGCGACCGGGTACGGCGACCCATAGCTGGTCTTCGGTTTCGCCGCGTGCATGGGTTAGAACGAAGTCCTCACCGCCAATTCTGAGCGTCGTTTTGTTGTGAAAGGTTACCGTGGGTCGCACGGCATCGGCCCAGGTTTTTGGCACGTCGGCGTGGGATTGCTGGTTATTGCGGGCAATCACGCCATGCGTGCGCATGTCTTCCTCCATTTGCTGAATGAATCGTTCCTCAGTTACGATTTGGGGAGTCATGCCGGCGGCGAGCAGCGCCCAGGCTCCAAAAGCATGGTCTGCGTGATAGTGGGTAAACACGATGGTGTGCACCGGTTTCGGACTAATTTGTTGCAGTGCATCCACCAGCGCCGGTCCGGCCGGGGCATAGCCACTGTCAATCAGCACCAGGCCCGCATCAGTCTCGAATACAACGACATTGACGATGGGAAAACGCAGCAGCCAGATGCGTGGGCCCAGCGCTTCAATCTTGAGCTTGGCGCGCGCGTCGGCAATGGCTGCCGCGTTGGTTCGGCTGTACATCTGATTAGCAATGGCATAGGACAACTCGGTGCCGAAACCGCCGCCCAGCATGATGGACTTGACGAGCTGGGGGTTGGCCTTGAACACTTGCGAACGTGCGGCCGCCAGCGCGGGAGGAGGAGACCCGCCAGGCTTTTCCTCATCGTGTGCGCTCACGCTCAAGGTCAAGCACAGTGAAGCGATGGCCAGGCCCAAGTGTGTCAGACGACGTGAATTTATCGGATGTTTTTTCATGAGGTTTTTTCTGTTGCTTGTCAGGGGTGAATTCAGGGCGCCAGTTTTTCGACCGGCTCCAATACCCAGGATGGATCGAGCACTTCAGGCCAGGGCTGGTAAGCCCGTGCCATCAGGTAAAAGCGGTTATTGACCGGGCTCGGCAACCAGTTGGCGTTTTTGTTGGGGCCGGGGTCTGTGGGCGCGATCCAGATGTCCAGGCTGCTGTCGCTGTTGAATTGCAGGCCGCGCGTTCTGTCGCCGATGGTGTAGCGCTTGATCGGGTTGTCTACCAGGTACTGGCCGCCAGGTACGAACTCGTACAGGCTTATCGACCAGAACGCGTCGGCCGGCAAACGGCCCTGGGGCAGGTGCAACCGGTAGCTTGCACCATTGCCCAGTGCGGTGTTGCTGCCGTCCACGCTGGCTGCGAAGTACGTTGCTTCAGCCGCTTCGACGCCGAGAATGCCGCCCGACATGGCCGCAGAACCGGCGCGCATTCGGTAGTTGGTTCCGAAGCTGCCCGGCAGGCGGTAGGGCACCCAGCCGTTCTTGCGTTTGGGGTCTGGTGTGTGGCGGTCGGCATTGAGCGCGCCCTTCAGTTCCTTCTCGATCTCGGGCGCCAGGGCCTGCCAGCGTGCCTGTACCTTGGTTGGCAAGGCAGCCCAGGAGCAGCCCGTGCCGCAGATACCTACCTGGGCATAGCGTTGCAGCAGCGCGGCTTCGCGCGCCGGCGGTGGGTTGCGCGCAATGGCTTCATTGGTGACATCGACGAAGCGCGCCCAATCGCCTCTTGAGGGCGCTTGCTTGGGCTCCTCGGTCTGGCTGCTCACCGGCAGGGTGCGAAAGCCGTCCTGCACGACATGGGCGCGGGCAAGGTCATCGGGGCCATCGACCAGCACGCGCAGGTTGAAATAGATATCGCGTGTGGATGCGCGTATTACTTGGTCGGCCACAGGGATGGCGCCGACCCAGTCCGGTGCGACGATGGCGACTCGTCTAGCGGCGGTGCCGCTGACACGCCGCCCGACATAGGCAAAGGTGTTCAGATCGGCCCCGACCAGCGCGATGACGTAGTAACGCCCGGCGGTGTCTGGCAGCGTCAACACGACAGGCGAGGGGCCGACATCGATCCAGTTGGTTGAATAAAAGGTATCGGTGATGGGCCCGTTGGCCCAGCGGTCTTGTGGCGTTGCGAGATGGCGGGCATGCTTGAACCGGTTGAGCGTGGTGTAGGTCGGCGCGGTTGTGTCATTGAGCGCCGTGTGACGCATCTGCATAAACTCGTTGTAGGGATAGGCGTACAGCATGGCCTCGCGGATCAACGGGTCCAGTGCCGAGTCAGCTGGCGTTTCCTGTGCCGCCGCCGGGCCAGTCATCAACAGCAGGGAAAAGGCGGCGGCCAGTGACTGCAGACTGCCGCTGCGCGTGAAGAAGTGACGCATCAAATCGAGTCTCTTTTGAGTTCGGTTTTTTTCTTGCCTGTTCCTACGCCCAGCCAGCAAGCCATGGCGGGTAGCAGGAATATTGCGCCGAGTACGTTGACCAGGAACATGAACGCCAGCAGGATGCCCATATCGGCCTGGAACTTCAGGGCCGAGAAGACCCAGGTGCCCACGCCGATCGACATGGTGATGGCCGTGAACACGGCGGCGGTGCCACGCTGCACCATGGCCTCGTAGAACGCCTGCCGCAAGGACGAGCCCAGGTCGTCAATCTCGTGCTGGATACGCTCGAACAGGTAGATGCCGTAATCAACACCCACTCCCACGCCCAGTGCGACCACCGGCAGGGTGGCCACCTTCAGACCGATGCCAATCACGGCCATCAAGGCGTTGCAAAGGATGGAGACCAGGGTCAAGGGCACCAGGATACAGAGCACGGCGCGCCAGCTGCGGAAGGTGAGCCAGCACAACAACGCAATGGCACCGAAGATGGCGGCCAGCATGTTGACCTCGGCGTGTTCGACGGCTTCGTTGGTCGCAGCGGCCACGCCGGCGTTGCCACCCGCGAGTCGGAACTTGAGGTTGGGCGTTTTGTCAGCTTCGATAAACTTGCTCACTTCGCCCACAACGTGTTTGAGGGTGGCGCCTTCGTGGTCCTTGAGGTAGAGCTGAAGGTGGATGACCCTGCAACCTTCGCTGTTCATGCCCAGTTCGGGGTTGGCCACCTTGGCGCCGGTGCGCAAAGCCGCTTCGGTGCGTTGCAGTCCTGCCCAGCGCGGGTTGCCCTCGTTATTGCCGCCCGCCGCCAGCTTGGCTATGCCGGCGATGGTGGTGACAAAGCGAACGCCGTCGACACCGCGCATCGCCAGGTCAAAGCGTTCTACAGCGTTCATCACGTCCCAGTTCAGACAGGCTTCGTCGAGATTCTGTGTCTCGGCATAGACCGAGAGCACATCCATGCCGATGGAGTAGTCACGAACGATGGCACTGTTGTCGCGGTTGTAGCGTGAGTCTTCGCGCAACTCGGGTACGCCCGCACCGATATCGCCCGTCAGCAGGTGCCGTGAGAGGGTGGTGCCACCGACCAGCAGAATCAAAGACACCAGCAGGGTGATTAACGCGGGCTTGGGCTCAGCCAGGCCAGAGACCCGCCACCAAATAGGATGGCGATGGATGCTGTCGGCAGGTTCTGCTCTTGTCGATTTTCTAGCCGGTAAGTAGGACAAGGCGACCGGCAAAATGACCTTGTTGGTGAGGATCATCAAGGTCACGCCCAGGCAGGCGGTCACGCCTAACTCATGCACGATGGGAATGTCGATCAGCATGATGACCATGAACCCCAGGGCGTTGGTCAAGAGCGCCAGGGTACCCGGAATGGCCAGCCGCCGGAATGAATTCATGGCCGCCTGTTGTGCATCGATCCCCATGCTGACTTCGTACTTCCAGGCATTGGTCATCTGCACGGCATGAGAGACCCCGATCGAAAAGATCAGGAACGGGACGAGGATCGACATGGGGTCAATCCCATAACCGGCCAACGGCAGCAGTCCCAGCAGCCAAAGCACTGGCAGCAGGGCAATCGCCAGCGCCAGTACCGTGAGATTGAGTGAGCGCGAGTAGGCCAGGAGCAGCAGGGCGGTGATGGTGAAGGCAATGGCAAAGAAGCTGATCACGATGATCAGTCCTTCCATGACGTCACCCAGCACCTTGGCGAAACCGACGATGTTGATTTCTATCTGGGGGTCATTGAATTTATGCCGGATGTCTTCAAGGCGCTTGGCCACCTCGCTGTAGTCCAGGTGCCCGCCTGTTTCGGGGCTGATTTCCAGCAAGTCGGCGCGTACCAGCGCGGACTTGAGGTCGTTGCCGACCAAGCGGCCTATTTGTCCGGACTTGGAAACGTTGGAGCGCACTTGCGCCAAGCCTTCGGCGTTCGGGGTGAATCGCGACGGGATGATCACGTCACCGACAAAGCCATCCTCTGTCACTTCCACATAGCGCACGTTGGGTGTGTACAGGGAGTACAGCTGGCCGCGGTTGACACCGGGGATGAAGAACACCTCGTCGGTCACATTGCGCAGCACCTGGAGGAAGCGCTCGTTGTAGATATCGCCTTCGCCCTTCCATTTCACGCTCACCATCACCCGGTTGGCCCCCGAGAACGTCCCCGCGTGCTGCAGGAATGCCTGCATGTACGGGTGGCTCATGGGAATCAGCTTGTTGAAGCCGGCATCCAGGTGCGTGCGCAAGGCCGAAGCGCCTAGCAATGAACTTACCAGCACTGTCAGGATAAGGATGGATTTGCGCCAGGCAATTAGTTGATGCGCAATTTTGGCGATCACTCGGTCGGTGCGGGTCACAGGTGTTTTAAGGGTCATGGGGTGACTCCGGGGGAGGCTTTGGCGGGTCCGGCTGTATCAGCGCGGTACATTTGCAGGCCAGCATCACTGGCGATCCAGGCCGTGCCATCAGCCTGTAGTTGAATGTCGGTCAGGGTTGCGCGGCCTTTGAGGCGCGTTACGCTGAATTGCAGGCCCTGGTCGTTGCTGGTGGCGAGCAGGCTGCCCTGGCCGACCAAGAGCAAACGGCCATCAGGCTGGACCGCGTGACCAAAGAAGGACGCCGGCGCCGGCAGGGTGGACGGGGTCCACAGGGCATCACCCTGGTTGTAATAGGCTTTGCCACGCATGCCATACACCAGCCAGCCAGCGTTGGCCAGCGGCACCGCGTTATAAAAGGAGCCGTTGTAGAACTCGGGCACGGTTTTCCAGTCCTGACCCTGGTTGTCCGAGCGCAAGACCAGGCCGCGCTCACCCACGATCAGCCAATGCTGGCGGTCGGCCGATGCGGCGATCCGGTTGAGGTGTTTGTCTTCTACGGGTGCACCCGGGAATTCGAGCGTCGTCCAGTCCTTGCCTTCGTTGCCTGACTGGATGGCGCGCCCGAAAGCACCCACGGCGATCCAGGTGCCGGACGGCAGGTGCGCCACGCTCATCAGTGGTTCGCCATTCTTTTCCTGGAAGGCCAGTTCGTTCCAGCTCAGTCCGCCGTCACGGGTGCCGAGAATCCAGCCCTCGTGGCCGACGGCCATGCCGGTCAGTCCGTCTTTGTCGAAAACGATCTGGGTAATCAAGGCCTGGCGCTTGTGCGACAAGCGCGCTGGCTGCCAGCTTTTCCCGCTGTCGCGCGATACCAGGATATGGCCCAACTCACCGCCCGCCAGGAGCCCGACCGAGGACGTCGCCACGGTGTTGAAATGCATCTTGTCGGTGGCGAGCCGGGTTGCGGCCAGCGGCGGGGTGTCGCGGGGCGCGAAAGCTTGGGCGGCTGCCAGGGCCACCAGGCTCGCCATGGCTAAACCAACTAGGGTTCTCACGATTTGTCTCCTTCGAGTTCAGCCATGACGTGTGTCAGGCAATTTCTATGAATCGTATTCTTCATGATTTGAGTTCTCCGGCATCGTCCGAAAGGACCATCATCCGTTGTGGTCTGTGAACAAAATGTAGTCTTGTCGGACGATGAGTCAGCGGCGGAAGGGGGTAAAAATGGATGAATCCATATTACTGAAAGATCGCATGGGACTTAAAGGACAAGCGGCTCTGGTCGGCGCCGCACAATACAAGCCGGAAAAATATGCCAGCGCACCCCGCATGTTCCACCTGGAGCAGGTGGCCGATCTGGCCATTCAAGCGCTGGATGATGCCGGGCTCAGCCTGTCAGATGTTGATGGTCTGGTCACCAGCGGCGCCCATTTTCATGAGGCCAGTAGTTTCGTCCCTGCCATGATCGGTGAGTACCTGGGCGTGCCGCTGAACTTCGCTGAGGTCATTGACCTTGGTGGCGCCAGTTCAGTCGGCATGGTCTGGCGCGCGGCGGCGGCCATTGAGTTGGGTTTGTGCGATACCGTGTTGTGCGTGATTCCGTCGCGCATGGCACCGATGTCGGCGCACGATGACCATGCGCTTGAAGTGATGCGCTCAAGCCGTTTTGGCGGCCACAGCACGCGTTTTGGCGCACCTGAGGCCGAGATGGATCTGCCCTATGGACATATGGCACAGAACACCGGCTACGCCATGATTGCGCAACGTTATGCCGCCCAGTACGGTTATGACGCAGCCGCCATGGCACGCATCTGTGTCGATCAGCGCTTCAACGCCTGCCACAACCCGGATGCCATGTTCTACGGCCAGCCGATCACGGTGGATGACGTGTTGAATTCACGCATGGTGGCCGAACCCCTGCGCATGCTGGAGATTGTGATGCCGGTCGCGGGTGGGGGCGCGATGATCGTGACCCGCGCCGACAAGGCCAAGAGTTGCCGTCACCGGGGTGTCAACATCATCGGCTGCGGCGAGCATGTGCACAGCAAGTCACCGACTTACGCCGCAGATATGCTGGCCACACCCATTGGCCCTGCGTCGCGCAAGGCCTTCTCGATGGCTGGACTGAGGCCCGCGGACATGCACATGGCCCAGGTCTACGACTGCTACACCATTACCGTCATGCTGACGCTGGAGGACGCAGGTTTTTGCGCCAAGGGCGAAGGTATGCGCTTCTTGCGCGAACATGATTTCACCTTCAAAGGCAATTTCCCCATGAATACCCACGGCGGCCAGCTCAGCTTCGGCCAAACCGGCAGCGCCGGTGGCATGACCCAGGTGATCGAAGCCATGCACCAGATCCAGGGCCGCGCCGGTGCGCGCCAACTGGCCCGTCACGATCTTGCTTACGTCTCCGGTACCGGTGGCGTCATGAGCGAGCAAGGCGCATTGATTCTGCAAGGAGCCTGACCATGTCCTGGAATAAACCACTGCCCCATCCAACCCCCATTTCAACCCCCTTCTGGGAGGGACTCAAAGCACACGAGGTGCGCCTTCAGCAATGCGAAGAGCAGGGCCACTGGCTGTTCTTTCCGCGCATCCATTGCCCGACGTGCGGCTCGCGCAAGCTGGCCTGGCGTACCGTGTCAGGCGCGGGCACGCTCTATACCTTCACGGTGGGCCGGGTGCCCACGCTGCCCGAGTTCAGCGATGAGATGCCGCAATTACTGGCGGTCGTCGAGCTGGATGAAGGTGTGCATATCAACACCACCATGGTGGGCGTTGATCCGGCAGCCCTGAAAGTAGGCCAGCGCGTGCGCCCGGTGTTTGATGATCGCCCCGGTGAGGTCACGCTTCTGCGTTATGCGCCGATTGACTCTGACCATGCCAGCGTGATGGCAGCGGAATTGGACGAAGTCGTGGCGGTGGTCGAGCAGACCGATGTTGCGCCCAAGCGCAAGATCAGTTGCAAAGACCTGGACGCCATGAAGTCCCTGATTTCAGCCAACTACTCGGACTGGTCCAATCAGATTGAGGTGACGCAAGAACTGATCAACCAGTTTGCGGCGCTCTCAGGCGACGACTACTGGATTCACACCGACCCCGAGAAGGCCAAGCGCGACAGTCCCTTCGGGACGACGATTGCGCACGGTTCGCTGGTGCAGGTGCTGACCAGCCGGCTCAAGATGCCGATGGATTTCGAGATGGTTGATTTCGGCAATATCGTCAACTATGGCTCTGACCGTCTGCGTTTTCCGAGCATCGTTCCCTCGGGCTGCCGTATCCACGGCCGTTACCGCATCAAGGCGGTGGAGCAACTCAAGAGCGGTGTGCAGGTGACGATGGAGATCAATATCCACGTCGTTGGTCAAGATCGGCCCTCGGTCATCAACGATCTGGTGATGCTCTACATGTGAGCGCCGCATGACAAACCTACCCGTCAATACCCGTGATCGCAGCCTGATCGCTTTCATGCTCACAGCGAGTCTGGCTTCGACCATTGGCGGGCTTCCGTTCAATGCGCTGCCGGTGCTGCTGGGCAGTCTGGCCGATAGTTTTCAACTGGGCACGAGCGCGGTTGGTCTGATGGCGTCGGTTTGCTTTGCGGGCTATCTGCTCGGCACGCTGGGTGCGCCATTCTGGATGAATCGGCTGAACTGGCGCTGGTTGACGCTGATCAGCGCGGCCGGCACGGCTGGCGCGTTTGCCTGCAGCGCGGTGGTGACCGAACTGCGTCTGCTATATCTGATGTGGGCCCTGATCGGGTTCTTTGCCTCGACCATGACCTGTCTCGGCATGCGCATTCTTTCGGATTTGCCGAACAAGGTGCGTGCTTTTGGTGTGCGCCAGGGTATCGAGCTGTCGCTTACGGCCGCGCTGTTGTTTGCCTTGCCGCCACTGGTCATCGCCCACTTCAAATACCCGGGTGCGGCGCTGGCTCTTGCAGGGATGGTGGCGCTGTTGGGCTTGTCGGCCTTCTGGCTGCCGCAACGCCCGGCATGTGAGCCGGTGCAGCACACGCCGCTGGCGTCCGGTCTGGCGCTGCCGTTGTCTGCCTGGATGGCATTGGCGGTATTTTTCCTGTTTCTGACCGGCAACATTGGGCTCTGGGCTTTTTTGGAGCGCATTGGTGCATCGCTCAAGTTGGCGCCGGCCGAGATGGGCCTGGTGTTTGCCGTGCTCAAGCTGCTGGGTGGCGTAGCCGCCTTCAGTGTCGCCAGTTTTGGGGATCGCCTGGGTGCACGCACGGCCTATGCGCTGGTGCTGCTGGGCGTGGTCACAGGCCTGGCGTTGCTGGCGTTCGCCAGTAGCTTCGTCGCCTTTGCGCTGGGGGCCTGGATTTGGGAGTTCGCCTTCACCTGCGGCTGTGTGTTTCAGAGTGCTGGCATTGCCCGCCGTGATGCCAGTGGCCGGGCGGTGCTGCTCATTCCGGCGATGTTCGCGCTGGCCTCCATGGCTGGTCCGGGTCTGGCGGGCATGATGCTGGATGGCGTGCAGTTTGGCCCCTTGTTAGGGCTGGCGCTGGTTTCTTCGCTATGCCCCTTTGTGTTGTCGGCGGGGTGGCGAAAGGCGCCAGCGCTTATTGTGGGAACCGCCCATTGACCAGGCCCTGAGGTGCCGTTCCCGCCGGACATGCTCTTCAGTATGCCGCTCTGCGATGGATCGGCATACTGAAGACTCTACTTAGGCTTGGTCAGGGCCTGGACGTTCAGGCGGGGTTGCGTGCCTTACCCTCCTTGACCATGGTCAGGGCAGCGTCCTCAATCATGTCTTCCTGGCCGCCGACCATTTTTCGTCGACCCAATTCCAGCAGAATGTCGCGTGGCGAAATACCGTACTTGGCACCCGCGCGTTTGGCAAACAGCAGGAAGCTGCCGTACACCCCGGCGTAACCGGAGGCCAGGGCATCGCGGTCAATGCGGATCGGGAAATCCATCAGGGGCAGCACCAGATCTTCGGCGACGTCCTGGATTTTCCAGACATCAACCCCGGTCTCGATCCCCATGCGGGCGCACACTGCTACCAACACTTCCATGGGCGTATTGCCCGCACCGGCTCCGAGGCCGGCCGCCGCCGCATCAATGCGGTTGGCGCCGACTTCAATGGCCGCGATGGAGTTGGCCACCCCCATAGCCAGGTTGTGGTGGCCATGAAAGCCCAGTTCAGTCTCCGGCTTCAAAGCATCACGTACAGCGCCCAGGCGGGCCTTCACATCGTCGGGCAGCATATGGCCGGCCGAGTCGGTGATGTAGAGGCAGTTGGCGCCATAACTTTCCATCAGCTTGGCTTGTTTGACCAGACCCTCGGGGCTGTTCATATGCGCCATCATCAGGAAGCCTACTGTGTCCATGTCCATACTGCGGGCCATCGAAATGTGTTGTTCGCTGACATCGGCCTCGGTGCAGTGGGTCGCCACGCGGATGGTGTGCACGCCCAGGCTGTGCGCCATTTTCAGGTGGTCGACGGTCCCGATGCCCGGCAGCAGCAGGGCGGAGACCTTGGCCCGTTTCATGAGCGGAATCACCGTGCTCAGGTACTCTTCGTCGGTATGGGCCGGGAACCCGTAGTTGACCGAGCTGCCGCCCAGGCCATCGCCATGGGTCACTTCGATCAAAGGGACGCCCGCCTCGTCGAGGCCGCAGGCCACGGACTTCATCTGCTCCAGCGTCATCTGGTGGCGCTTGGGATGCATGCCGTCACGCAATGTCATATCGTGAACGGTAATTTTCTTGCCTTGCAAATTCATGGTGTTCTCCTTCATGCCACAACAGGTGCCAGCGTCAATGCGCCGGACAAAATTTCTTGCGCAAACATCTCGGCGGTGCGCGCAGCGGCGGCCGTCATGATGTCCAGATTGCCTGCGTACTTGGGCAGGTAATCGCCCAGCCCTTCGACCTCCATGTAGATGGATACCCGGTTGCCGTCAAAGACCGGGCCGTTGACCAAGCGGTAGCCCGGAACGTATTTCTGTACTTCAGCCAGCATGGCCTGCACCGAGGCTTCAATTTCTGCCGCTTTGGGGGTGTCCACCGTCAGGCAGTGGATGGTGTCGCGCATGATCAGTGGCGGTTCGGCCGGGTTGATCACGATGATGGCCTTGCCCTTGGCAGCTCCGCCCACTTTTTCGACGGCACCGGCGGTGGTGCGGGTGAATTCGTCGATATTCTTGCGCGTGCCCGGCCCCACCGAGCGGCTCGACACCGTGGCCACAATCTCGCCGTAAGACACCGCTTGCACGCGGCTCACGGCCGCCACCATCGGAATGGTGGCCTGGCCGCCACAGGTGACCATGTTGACATTCATTTCACGCTTACCGACGTGTTCAGCCAGATTGACCGGCGGCACGCAATAGGGGCCTATCGCGGCCGGCGTCAGGTCGATCATCATCACACCCAGGGCGTTGAGTTTGCGACTGTTTTCTGCATGCACATAGGCGCTGGTGGCGTCAAAGGCGATTTGTACGCCATCGGCCAGTACGTGGGGCAGCAGGCCATCGACCCCGTCCGAGGTGGTCTTGATACCCATCTCGCGGGCGCGTTTGAGGCCGTCGGACTCGGGGTCAATGCCGACCATCCAGACCGGCTCCAACACCGCGCTGCGCTGCAGTTTCATCAGCAGGTCGGTGCCGATATTGCCCGGCCCGATCAGGGCACATTTGATTTTTCTTTGCGTCATGGTTCTTCCTTATTTTGAAAAATTGATGGAGCAGCCACCCAGGCCTTCGATCTGCATCGTGAAGTGGTCGCCCGCCACGGCACTGATCAAGGGGGCCAGGGAGCCTGAGAGAATGATCTCGCCGGCCTTGAACGGGATGCCAAAAACACCCAGTGTGTTCGCCAGCCAAGCCACAGCCTCGGCCGGGTGCCCTTGCACTGCCGAGCCCAAGCCGGAGCCGGCCAGTTGCCCATTTTTCCAGAGCTGCATGTGGGCAGTCGCCAGGTCCAGCGCAGCGGGGTCGGTGTGCTGTTGCCCAATCACGAAGACGCCGCACGAGGCGTTGTCGGCCACGGTGTCCTGTATCTTGATCTTCCAGTCCCGGATGCGGGAATCAACAATTTCAAAGCAGGGGGCCACCCAGGCGGTTGAGGCCAATACGTCAGCACGCGTGACCCCGGGGCCTTGCAAATCCGACTTGAGCATGAAGGCGATTTCGCCCTCGGCCTTGGGCTGGATCAGGCCCATTTGACTGATTGACACGGTCGCCGCGTCAGCACATTGCATGGCATCGGTCAGGAAACCAAAGTCGGGCTGGAAGACGCCCAGCATGTCTTGCACCGGTTTGGAGGTGACGCCGATTTTCTTGCCGATGACACGCTCGCCACTGGCCTCGCGCAAGCGCAGCATGTGGAGCGAGATACGGTAAGCATCGTCAACGGTAATGTCAGGGTAGCGCTCGGTCAGCGGCGCCAGGGTGTGGCGCTGGCGTAGCGCTTCAAACAGCTCGCTGCCAAGTGCGGGGATAAGTCGGGTATCCATAGGCTTAACCGTTCTGCAGAAAATCGATGCAGGCGCGGTTGAACATGTCGCGATGCTCAACCTGAACCCAATGGCCGCAGCGGTTGACCAGCATGATGCGGGCGTTCGGGCAGTTGTCCACCAGCTTCATGGCACCGCCAACCGGGTTGAACTGGTCGTTCACCCCCCAAAAGCCGAACACAGGGCAGGGCAGGGCGTGCAGTTGTGTGGTCATGTTGGGCACTTTCAGCACCGAGCGTGCGGCATTGGTCTGGGTGGCCGCAATCGGGGCACGCTCATTGATGATGTCGTCGGTCAGCAACGAGGGGTCGAACAACTGCATGGTCATGACCGAGCGCATGGCCTCGGCGCCGGTTTTGCCGGACTTGTAGATGGCGAACATGTTGGCGATGCCGGGCATGGCCAGGTAGGTGTCGAGGTCCTCCACGCCGCCTGGCGCCATCAGGATCAGGCGTTTGACGTCCTCAGGGTGCGCCAGCGCATAGCCCAGCGCCACCGCGCCGCCCAGGGAGTTGCCGAGCAGGGTGATGTTTTTCAGTCCCAGTTTGTCAACCAGTCCCTTGACTCCGGCGATGAAAAAATCAAGGTCGTACTGGAGCGGCAACTCGGTCTTGCTCGACAGGCCATAACCCAGCAGGTCAGGCACGATGGCGCGGTAACCCGCCTCGGCGAAGACCGGGTAGTTGCCCTTGAAATTGCTGTAGCCGCTGGCGCCACCGCCGGCGCCGTGCAAAAAAATAACGGCTTCGCCAGTACCTTGATCGTGGTAGTGGATGCGTTGCGTGGCGCCCGCAACAAAGCCGATGTCGGCGTAATGGCCGACGGGAATGGGAGAGGTGTTGTCCATTGAGAATGTCCGTGATGAGATAGAGAAAAATCGGTGGCGATGACCGCGCTGGTGGGGGTGATCGGGCTGGGCGTGGTTTGCTGTCAGGCCGACGCAGCGGTCCAGAGTTTGGGTAAACCGGGGTCGGTGGCTTGTATCAGGCGTTTGAGAAGATTGCGCAGCACAGCGGCTTCCTGTTCACCCAGGCGATCCACCACGCCCGCTTCCACGTCTTTGGCGGCGGCCAGAATGTGCAAAACGGCATCGCGACCGCTCACACTCAGCGTGTAGCCCGGACGGGTTGCGTTACCGTGCTGCAGCAAGCCGCGTTCGCATAATGATTGCAGCACCTGTGTGTCCAGGTTGATGGCCGTGTAGGCCACATGCTGGGTAATTTCATCAGCGGTCAGCGGCTCACGCACGCTCAGGGTGGAGAGTACATAAAAATCGCCGTCGCTCAATTTTCGTTCGTCAAGGCGGGAGCGAAAGCTGGCCATGAACTGGTGATGGCTGCGCCCCAGCAGGTAACCCAGCAACTCTTCGGAATACATGGAGGCGCCCAGATCAGCATTGGGCTCGGTCGAGACCGGCGCGGCCTTGGGTGTGGCCAGCGCGTAATTGCCGGTGACATAAAGCAGGGGGGGGCGCTCGCTGCGGTCGTAGCTGAGCACTTCGCCGACAAAAATAATGTGATCGCCGCCCTCATACTGAAACATGGTGCGGCACTGGAAGCGCGCACTGCAGGCCTTCAACAGCGGCGCATGGCCGAGCCCGGTGTCGAGCTGCAAGCCGCTGAACTTGTTCTCGCCAGCGCGGGCAAACAGATTGGACATGATCACCTGGTCTTCGGCCAGCACATGCACATTCCAATGGCTGGCTTCGCTGAAGGCCTGCAGGCTGCGTGCACTTTTGGCGAGACTCCACAACACCAGGGGCGGCGTCAGCGAGACCGAGTTGAAGCTGTTGGCGGTCACGCCAACCGGGGCACCGTCTCCGGTTTGTGTCGTGACGATGGTCACGCCGGTGGCAAACATGCCAAGGGCTTGGCGGAAATCTTTCGGGTCAAAGTGTGTTGCGTTGTGGTCCATGCTGTCTCCTGTGAGGAAGACAAGTTTGCTGCGCCAGGCCAGGCGTGGAATCCTCCACACGGACTAGATCGGAAACGGTTTTTCGTTAGTCCAAGTGGACGATGATTGAAGAAGGGGTTCAGTGGGACGATGGCTTCTGCAAGGCATTCTCCTTGCCGATTTGCTTACATGTGCCACCGGAGACCTTAAATGAATACAACCAACGAAGATTATTTGACACCCGAAGCTCTTGAGCTGATCGCTCGCGCCAAAGCCTTGGCGCCAAAACTGGCCGAGCGTGCGTTTGCGGCGGATAGCGAGGGGCGCGTCGCCGATGAAACGATCGCCGAAATGGCGGCCGCAGGCTTGTTTCGTGTCTTGCAGCCTAAACGCTGGGGTGGTTATGAGCTTGATCCGCGCGTTTTTTACACTGTACAAATGGCCTTGGCCGAAGGCTGCATGTCAACCGCCTGGATGTATGGCGTGGTGGGGGTCCACCCTTGGCAGCTGTCGCTGTTTCCGGAGCAGGCGCAGCAGGATGTGTGGAGTCAGGATAGCGGCATCCGCATCGCATCCACCTATATGCCGACGGGCAAGGCCGAGCCTGTGGAGGGAGGCTACAAGTTCAGCGGGCGCTGGAGTTTTTCGACTGGCGTCGAGCATTGCGACTGGCTTTTTCTGGGAGGCTTGTTGCCCAAGAAAGACGGCTCTGGCGCGCTGGAGCACACGACCTTTCTGGTACCCAAGTCAGATGTCAAGGTCGAGGAGAACTGGGATGTGCTGGGCTTGCGCGGCACGGGCAGTCACGACATCGTCATTGAGAGCGCCTTCGTCCCGGCGCATCGTACCCACCGCACCAATGACCACAGTGATGCGGGCTGCCCAGGCCGCGCCACCAACCCCGGCTGGTTGTACCGTGTGCCGTTCACGCAGGTGTTTCAGCGTGCTGTCTCCAGCGCCTGCATCGGGGCGCTGGAAGGTGCCATTACCAGTTTTCGCACGCGCTCAGCATCACACGTCGGCAAGCATGGCAACAAGATGGCCGAAGATCCGAACGCCCAAATGGCGGTGACGGACGCCATGATGGCGGCCGACCAGCTCCGCCTGGTGTTGTTCCGCAACTATGCCCGTATCGTGCATTGCGCCAAGACCGGCGACAAAATGCCGGTGGAAGAGCGTCTGATGCAGCGCGCCCAGGCGTCTGCCGTGCCCAAGGTCACGGGTGACTGTGTCAATGAATTGATGCGCGCGTGCGCCGCTTCAGGCACCTACAAAACGAATCCGATTGAGCGCATCTTCCGCGATATCCATCAAGGTCGTGGTCATATTGCCAACAACACGGATGCCTATGCGCGTGCCCACGGCGGTGTCATGCTGGGCTTGCCGAATATGGATGCTTTCGTCTGATCGATCGGAGCTTTTGCAGATGGACAAGAATACAAGCGAGGTGACCGCGTGCAGCAGACATACGATGTAATTGTGGTGGGTTCGGGCGCGGGTGCACTGCTGGCGGCAGTGCGCGCAGCGGACGAGGGGCTCACGACGCTGGTGGTCGAAAAGACGGACCTGGTGGGGGGGACATCCGCCATTTCTGGCGGCGGCATCTGGATTCCTGACAACTACGACATGCCCAAGGCCGGTTTGAAGGACAGCATCGACAGTGCCTACCGTTATGTCAAGGCCTGTGCCAAGGGGCTGGCCAGCGACGACCGGGTGTTGGCCTATGTCGAGACCGCACGCGAGATGGCGCAGTATCTGAAACAGATCGGTATTCCCTACCGTTGTGTGCCGGGTTACAGCGACTACTACCCGGCTATGCCGGGGGCCATGCCCGGCGGTAGGACCATGGATCCGTTGGACTACAACGCCGCCAAACTGGGCTTGCAGGCCTTGCCCTTGTTGCGTCCTACCAGCCCCGGTCAGCTCATTCTTGGCCGTATGCACATCAATGCCTTTGAGGCGCGCTCCATGTTGGCACGCGAGTTCAAGTCGCACTTCACCCTCATTGGCATGATGCTGCGCTACTTTCTGGATTACCCGTGGCGCAACAAGACCAAGCGCGATCGTCGCTTGACCGGCGGACAGGCCTTGCTGGGTGGTTTGCTGGCTGCGCTGCGCCAGCGCAAGATTGATTTGTGGCTCAAAAGTCCGCTGCAGTCCTTGGTGTTTGAAGGCGGTGTGGTGGTCGGCGTGGTGGTCGAACACGAGGGCAAGGCGGTAACGGTGCGCGCAGGCCGCGGCGTGTTGCTGGGTGCTGGCGGTTTCGAGCGCAATGCTGCGATGCGTGAGCAATACCTGCCCAAACCGACCGATGTCAACTGGCCCGCCACGCCACCGGAGGCCAACACCGGTGACGCGATTCGTGCGGGTGTTGAGGTGGGCGGTGCTCTGCATTTGATGGCGCACACCTGGGGTGCGCCCACGCTGGAGGTGCCGGGAGAGGAGAAGTACCGTGCCATGTTCGTCGAGCGTTCGCTGCCGGGCTGCATGGTGGTCAATGCCCGGGGCGAGCGCTTTCTCAACGAATCCGGCCCCTACCCTGAATTCCAGCAGGCCATGTTTGCCAATCATGCCGCGACGGGGGGGGCTATTCCCGCCTGGATCGTGTTCGATGCCGACTTCCGCGCCAAACAACCCATCGGTCCTCTGATGCCCGGATCGGCCGTGCCCGACAACAAGCTGCGCAAGAGTTGGTTGAACAAGGTCTATTGGAAAGGTGCAACGCTGGAGGAATTGGCGCAACAGATTGGTGTCGATGCCGCCGGACTAAAACGTAGCGCAGCGCGTATGACCGAATTTGCTGCGACCGGCAAAGACCTGGACTTTGACCGTGGCGGCAACTCGTTTGACCGTTACTACGGTGATCCACGATTGAAGAATCCGAATTTGGGCCCCATTGCCAAGGGGCCGTTTTATGCCATGAAACTGTTCCCGGGTGACATTGGCACCAAGGGCGGCTTGCTGACCGACCGCGAGGCGCGTGTGCTCAACGATCAGGGGCAAATCATCAAGGGTCTGTACTGCGTGGGCAACAATTCGGCCTCCGTCATGGGGCCCGCCTACCCCGGCGCTGGCTCGACGCTGGGACCGGCGATGACCTTTGCCTTGCGTGCCATCGCCGAGATGACCGGCAAGCCGATGGCCCTGCAACGCACCGATCTTTTGTCTGCTCAAGCATGAACGATTCCCTAAAGACGAGGGTGAGCACGGTGACGCCAATTGCGCCTGCACTGGTGGTCGCCCGTGCGGCGGATGTGTCGTGGCATGAGGATGCCGACGTGCTGGTGGTCGGCTGGGGTGCCGCCGGTGCCAGTGCCGCCATCGAGGCGCGCAGTCAAGGGGCTGACGTGATCGTGATCGACCGTTTTGGTGGGGGTGGCGCCAGTGCGCTGTCCGGCGGTGTCGTTTATGCCGGTGGTGGCACGGTCTACCAGCAGCAGGCGGGTTATGACGACAGTCCGCAAGCCATGGCCGACTACTTGCGGCACGAGGTGAATGGCGTTGTGTCAGACGACACGGTGCAGAAATTTTGCGATGAGAGCGTGGCCAATCTGCAATGGCTGGAAGCTCAGGGCGCGCGTTTTTCGGCGACCATGCCGAAGTACAAGACCTCCTACCCGCCGGATGGTATTTTTTTGTATTACTCAGGCAATGAGGTGGTGCCCGCGTATGGCAACCCGGCGAGCACCACCAAGCCAGCGCCACGCGGTCACCGCGTGGTCGCCAAAGGCCAGTCGGGCGCCACGCTGTTTGCCGCGCTGAAGGAGGCCACGCTGCGCGCCGGTGCCAAGTCCATCACACAGGCCAGCGTGCGTCGTCTGGTGCGCGAACAAGGCAGCGGCCGGGTGCTGGGCGTCGAGATCTGGCAATTGCCGACAGGTCATGAGAAGACGCTGCGCCATGCCGAGCTGGATGGCTTGGTGGCCAAATGGCGGCTCTACCAGCCGCGAAAGGCCGATGCAGCGCGCCGCGAGCAGGCCCGTATTGAGCAGGCAATCGCCAGTCCACGTTTTGTGCGCGCACACCGTGGCGTGGTGTTGTCAACCGGGGGCTATATCTACAACCCGGCATTGATCGATCAGCACGCCCCGCATTACCGTAAAGGCTGGCCCGTGGGGGGCGCGGGTTGCGATGGTTCGGGTTTGCGCCTGGGTCAGAGTGTCGGGGCGGCCGATGCCGAGTTGAACAATGTGTCTGCCTGGCGCTTCATCACACCGCCCGCCGCCTGGCCCAAGGGCCTGGTCGTCAACCAGCGTGGCGAACGGTTTTGCAATGAGCAAGTTTATGGCGCCAAGCTGGGCTATGAGATGGTGGAGCATCAAGGCGGCAAAGCCTGGTTGCTGCTGGACAGCAAGCTGCGCTGGGAGGCGGTGCGTCAATGTCTCTTTGGGGGCTTGTGGGCGTTTCAGTCCTTGCCAGCGCTGATGCTGATGTTCAAGGTGGCCCGAAAAGCCCGCACATTGGAAGATTTGGCCCGCCATATTGGCGTTGACGCCACCACCTTGCGCACCCAGGTTGACGCGGCCAATGCAGCGGCCCGGGGCGAGCGCGAAGACGCTTTCGGCAAGTCGGCCGACATGCGTCAGGAGCTCAAGCACGGTCCGTTCTTTGCGATTGACATTTCGATTGACCAGAAGATGTTTCCGTTGGCCACGCTCACGCTGGGCGGCCTGCAGGTCAACGAGTTGAATGGCCATGTGCGTGATGCGCAGGGCCAGGACATTGCGGGGCTGTTTGCGGCTGGCCGCACGGCCATCGGTTTGGCCTCGTCCCGCTATGTCAGTGGTTTGTCGCTGGCCGACTGTGTTTTTTCGGGTCGACGTGCCGGGTCTGCCGCCGCACGCAAATGAAGGTGTCTGTGACCAGGCGTTTGAAGGATTCAATAAGGTGAATGCAATGACAGGACGTGTAAAAAACAAAGTAGCGCTCGTGACCGGGGGCGCCAGCGGCGTGGGTCTGGAGGCGGTGAGCTTGCTGTTGGCCGAGGGGGCCAGGGTGGCCTTCAGCGACATCAATGCCGAGCTCGGCGAGCAGCGGGCGGGTGAATTGAATCTTCAGTACCCCGAGCGCGTGATGTTCGTGCGGCAGGATGTCACCAGCGAGAGCGACTGGGCAACGACCCTGGCCGCCGTGGGGCAGCGTTTTGGTGCCTTGAACGTCTTGGTTAACAACGCCGGCATCCTGATCCCGGGAACGATTGAAACGGCCCAACTTGAGCAGTTCCGCCGCCTGATGCAGGTGAACGCCGACTCCTGCTTTTTGGGGTGTCAGCACGGCGTAGCGTCCATGAAGGAGGCGGGTGGCAGCATCATCAACATGGCGTCGATCTCTTCCTGGCTGCCGATTGACAGTTATGTGGGCTACAGCGCCACCAAGGCCGCCGTCGCCGCGCTGACGCGCTCAACTGCGCTCTTGTGCCGCAAAAAAGGCTACCGTATTCGTGTCAACTCGATCCATCCGGACGGCATCTATACACCGATGATGGAGGCTTCGTTGCCGCGCGGTGTGACCAAAGAGATGGTGTTACATGACCCCGAGCACAACCGGGGCGGGCGGGCCTATATGCCCGAGCGCATTGCCCAACTGATCCTTTTCCTGGCCTCTGACGAGTCCAGCGTGATCAGTGGCGCTGAGATGCACGCCGACAATGCGGTGCTGGGCATGGGGCTTTGAGCATGGGGGCCGATACCGCTTCCCGCTACCAGGCGCTGCGCGTCAGCGCGGTGATTGACGAGACCCATGACGCCAAGTCCTTTGTCTTCGAGGTTCCTGCGGCGTTGGCTGTGGACTATCGCTACAAGTCGGGACAGTTCCTGACCTTGCGCCTGCCCATGGACGGTCGACATGTCCCGCGCTGCTATTCGATGTCGAGCGCGCCGATGGTGGACAGCGCGCTGCGCGTGACGGTCAAGCGCGTCCACCAGGGGCGCGGGTCGAATTGGCTGTGTGACCGGCTTCAGGTCGGTGATCAGGTCGAGGTGATGCCCCCGGCAGGTGTGTTCACGCCACGTGCGCTGGACGGCGACTTTTTGTTGCTGGGCGGGGGCAGTGGCATCACACCGGTGTTCTCTATCCTGCGCTCGGCACTGCTACAGGGCAAGGGCCGTATCACGCTGTTGTACGCCAACCGCGACGAGCGCTCGGTCATCTTCCGTGACGAACTGAAAGCGCTGGCCGCAGCGCATCCGTCCCGGTTGCAGGTGATCCACTGGCTTGATTCGGTGCAAGGCGTGCCCTCGGTGGCCCAACTGGCCGAGTTGGCCAAGCCTTTTCGCTTGGCCCAGGCCTTCATTTGTGGCCCTGGTCCGTTCATGGATGCGGCCGTTGCTGCGCTGCAAGCGGTTGAGATGGCGCCCGAACAGATTCATGTGGAGCGTTTTGCCTCCCTGCCCGACGAGGAAGACACGGCGGCACTGAATGCCACGATGGCGTCTGAAGCGCCTGCGCCCACGGTTGACGCGGCCGAAGTCGAGCTGTCACTCGATGGCACTGTGCACAAGATTCAATGTGGCGGCAGCCAGACCCTGCTGGATGCTGCCCTGGCGGCCGGCATCAAGGCGCCATTTTCTTGTCAGGCTGGCATGTGTGCCTCTTGCATGTGCCAGGTGCTGGAGGGCAGCGTGCACCTGCGCCATAACGAGGTGCTGGATAAAAAAGACCTGGCCAAGTCCTGGACGCTGGCCTGTCAGGCCGTGCCAACCAGCGCGCGTTTGCGTATCAAGTTTCCGGAGTAATTAAATGAGTTCAAACACCCTCTCGGCGCCTGCGCCAATGACTTTACCTGCGACCTTGCCGGCCTTGATTCGCCAGGCTGCAGCACAGTTTCCGCAGCGTGCAGCCATCATCGATGAGGGGCTGACGATCAGCTATGCCGAGCTGCTCGCCGCCAGCGAAACCGTCGCGCGTGCACTGATTGCCCAAGGCGTTCAGGCGGGCGATCGCGTCGCCATCTGGGCGCCCAATGTGCATGAGTGGATTTTGGCGGCCTGCGGCACACACGCCGCCGGTGCCGTTTTGGTGCCACTCAATACCCGCATGAAGGGCGCTGAAGCCGCTGACATCCTGGCCCGCAGTGGCACCCGGGTTCTGTTTTGCATTGGTGATTTTTTGGGTCAGTATTACCCGTCGTTGTTGCTGGATCAGCGCCCGGTCACGCTGGAGCACATTGTGGTGCTGCGGACGGGTTTTTGTGATTCACCCGCGCAAGCTGGTGACCTGAGTTGGAGCGACTTCCTGGCGACAGGTCGTGCCGTTGATCGGCAACGCGTGCTGGAACGGGAACAGGCCCTGAGCGCAGACAGTACCGCCGACCTGATGTTTACATCAGGCACCACCGGCCGCCCCAAAGGCGTGATGGCTGCGCATGGACCGACGATTCGCGCTTTTTATGCCTGGTCGGAGGTGGTGGGCCTGGGGGAGGGCGATCGTTACCTGATCGTCAACCCCTTCTTTCATACCTTTGGCTACAAAGCGGGCTGGGTGGCGGCCTTTATTCGTGGTGCCACGGTGTATCCCGAGCAAGTGTTTGATGCAGAAAAGGTGCTCACGCGTATCCAGCGCGACCGCATCAGCTTCATGCCCGGGCCACCGACACTTTTTCTGACGATGCTGGGCCATCCGGGACTGAAGGACTTTGATATTTCCTCGCTGCGTGCCACGGTCACTGGGGCGGCCACGGTGCCGCCAGTGCTGATTGCCCGCATGCGCGATGAGCTTGGCATCGCGAACGTGACCACCGCCTATGGCCTGACCGAATGCGGCGGCTGCGCCACCGTGTGTGACCCTGGCGACAGCATTGAAACCGTCGCTGGCACGTGTGGTCGCGCCCTGCCGGGCACCGAGGTGTGCTGTGTCGACGAGCAAGGTGCTCGCGTGCCGCCCGGCCAGCCTGGCGAGGTATTGCTGCGCGGTTACCACGTCATGCAGGGTTATTTTGAAGATCCCAAAGCGACGGCCGAAGCGATTGATGCGGAAGGTTGGCTGCATACCGGCGATGTTGGCGTGCTAGATGAGCACGGTTATTTGCGTATCACCGACCGCCTCAAGGACATGTTCATCGTGGGCGGTTTCAATGTTTATCCGGCAGAAGTCGAGCGCTTGCTGAGCCCTCATCCGGATATTGCCCAGGTGGCGGTGATTGGCGTGCCTGACGAGCGCATGGGTGAAGTGGGGTGTGCCTGCGTCGTGCTGCGGGCAGGTTCCCTGCTGTCCGAGACCCAGCTCATTGCCTGGGCGCGTGACAACATGGCCAATTACAAGGTGCCACGGCAGGTTCGATTTCTTGATGCGTTGCCTGTGAATGCATCCAACAAGGTCGATAAGAAGTTGTTACGGGTTGCTTGACTCGTGCCAAGAGAAAAAGTTTAAGATTTATGCGCTGAATTTGATGGGCCTTACCATCCTGTTTCGAGAACTTTTCAAGGAAATTGCCACATGAAACCTATCAGTCGAATGTTACGTGCTCTGTGCCTCTGCGCTGTTGTATCCGCGTCCTTTTCGCCTTCTTTTTCCCAGCAGTCCGCCTCGGCTGTTGCCAGCAAGGACAGTCAAGACACGGCCCGCACGCAGGAGATGCTGGACCGTGCCGTGGCGTATTACAAGAAAAACGGCCAACAAGCCTTGGCCGCGTTCTCTCGTGCTGGCGAATTCCTGGATGGTGAACTGTATATCTACGTGCTTGACAGCAAGGGTGTGATGTTGGCAAGTGGTGGCCCGTCTGTCACTTTGGTCGGGCGCAATGTTCTCGATCTCAAGGATCCAGAGGGCAAACCCTTTATCAGGGAGATCGTGGACCTGGCAAAAACCAAAGGTGGCGGCGCGGTTGAGTACCGCTGGCTCAATAGGGCGCATGGCGCGGTAGAGCGTAAGGTCGCCTACTTTAAACAGGTCGATGATTCGATCGTGGTCGTTGGTCAGTACATTCCGCGCGCCACAGCGCAAGAAGCTAAAGCACTATTGGTTAAGGCGGTTGACGCAGTGAAGCAGGAGGGGCCGAAGTCATTCAAACGTTTCAACAGCTTGAATGGCGGCTTTGTTCAAGACGATCTCTATGTTTTTGTAGTGGGTATGAATGACATGCTCATGCATGCGCACGGGGCTATGCCCCGTCTCGTCAACCGCCAAGTGAAAGATTTGAAAGATGCCAATGGCAAACTTATCATTCAGGACATGGTTCGCATTGCACGCGCCAAAGGACGAGGTGAAGTGAACTACACCTGGCTGAATCCGGTGACCAATCAGAAAGAGCGTAAAACCAGCTATGTACAAAAGGTCGGCGATGAAATGGTCGCAGTGGGTTATTACCAACGTTAATCTGACCCGTCTATCTATACGGTTGTCAACTACTTCGAGAGTGACTGGTATTTGCTGCAATGGCTGATATAACGAGAAATTTGCAGCGCAGGTTCAGGGATTGGTGTTTACCCATACAGCAAGAGATGACTTGCTGAAAAATAGCCTAACGCTCATAACTGGGGCGCCTACAGCTCAACTTGCCAAGGTCGCTTTGAACTCCTGAATGACGACTAAAAAAGCTTGCAGTATGGCGGACTGATCATCTTTTCGGTGAATACAACTCAGGTCCACGTGTGTGGGGAATGTGTTTGAGAATGGACGGTACACCACGCCTGGCAGCTTCAGCGTGATGGCAGATTTAGGCACGATCGACATACCGAAGCCACCCGCCACCAGCGCAACGCCGGTGACAGCGTCACCCACCACTTGCGATATCTCCGGCGTGAATCCCATCGTGCTGCAAAGTTCAATCACCTTGTCCACGAAGTTAGGGCGATCCCCTCCGGGGAACAGAACCAGGGGTTGCTTTTCTAAATCTATAAAAGAAACAGACGCTTGTTGACTCAGTGGATGGTCTTCATTCACCGCCAAATAAAGAGCTTCGTTAATCAGCAACAGGTTTTCGATGTCCGGATGTACGAGTGGCATGCGATGAAAACCGATGGTGATTCGTTTTTGTCGAAGTGCTTCAATTTGCTCGCCCTTGGTCATCGTGTGCAAGATGACTTTGACATCAGGATGGGTGTAGCGGAATAACTGCAGCAACTGGGGGATGACGCTCAGGATCCCGGTACCAAAGATACCGATGTCAAGCCGCCCCAATTTTCCTTGACCCGCACGCACCGTCCGTTCGATGGCTTGCTCCATCAGATAGCGAATGTTGCGTGCTTCTGCCAAAAACATGTCGCCTGCTTGCGTTAATTCCACCCCTCGGGGTGTACGCACAAACAACTGGACATTCAGTTCTTGTTCCAACTGCTGAATTTGTCGTGTGAGCGGTGGTTGGGAAATATGCAGGCGCAGTGCTGCACGTCCAATGTTCAGTTCTTCAGCGACAACGATGAAAGATTTGAGATGTCGAATATCCATGTTTCGCTCCAAAACAGTGTTCTTGCCCCAACGCGGTCACAGCGGAAATGACATGCGCCGACGGCATGAATGAGGTGCTTTTAAATCTTTTTCAAGTATAGATGGTGACTGAAAACACTTTGTGGTGACGTTCTAAAACGCACTTATTTCACCCTCGCTTCATTGGCAATACATGAATACCCTAATACCAAATAAGTATGGGCCAATGGTTTTCATAGTATTGGACTGCAACTCTCCTGCTGCGTAAATTACGCCTTCTGAACTCGGCGGTTGCTGCTTGGCACGACGGCGCAACGGCGGTTTGGAGTACGTCAATAAGTCGAAATTTAGGAGCAGCAGATGGAAAAAAATAGCAGCATTCGACACGCCAAAAGTAATCCGGTAGCGCGCCATGTATGCGCTGCCATGGGCATACTGCTGGGTGGTGTCGGTGTCATTGGATCAGCCTACGCCGTTGGGATTGAAACCGAAAACCCGGACCTCAAAATGTCGTGGGACAACACGTTCAAGTACAGCGCAGGCTGGCGTGTGGCGGACGTGGATAGCAAGATTGCGGACAACTCGATTGGGCCTCAGATAAACACCAATGATGGTGATCTGAACTTCAAAAAAGGCGCGATGATTTCCAACCGCGTGGATTGGTTATCCGAGTTCGATCTGCGCTACAAGAAAAACTTCGGTCTGCGTGTCAGTGGTGCTGCGTGGTATGACGATGTTTACAACCGCAGCAATGACAACGCTGGTGCCATGGGGGGTGCGTTGGTCAATTCCACGTCGGTGCCCTACAACCAGTTCACGGATGCCACGCGCGACATACATGGCCGCAAGGCTGAAATTCAGGATGCTTTTGTCTACGGCAGTTTCGCGCCGAATGATATGAACGTGAATGTCAAGCTGGGGCAGTTCACCCAGCTTTATGGTGAAAGCCTTTTCTTCGGTTACAACGGTATTGCGGGGGCGCAGACGCCGCTTGATTTGGCGCGGGCGCTGTCAGTGCCCAATTCGCAGTTCAAGGAAGTAGCGATGCCGGTGAAGCAGCTGTCGGCCCAGGTCCAGATCAATCCCGGGCTGACCGTCGGTGCGTACTACCAGTTTGAGTGGAAGAAAAACCGTCTTCCGGGGGTTGGCAGCTACTTCAGTTTTGCTGACTTTACCGATGCGGGTGGTGAGAATCTCTTGCTGGGTGATATCCCGAATGGCCCCTCGGCTGCCTCGGTTCATCGTGGCGAGGACTTGAAGGCCAGTGATTCTGGCCAGGGCGGCGCCCAGTTGAAATTCAAGTCCGGGGATACCGAGTACGGCCTCTATGTTGCTCAATTCCACGACAAGATGCCGCAGTTTTACGCGCGTCCAGGCGTGAACGCCATTGGTGGCGTGAATTCCATTGGCGGGCCGGACATCGGCGACTACGTGATGGTCTATGGGGAAAAGATCAAAACTTACGGTGCCAGTTTCAGCACGCTGCTTGGTGAAACCAATGTGGCGGGCGAGCTTTCGGTTCGCATCAACCAGCCTCTGATGGCCATTGGTAACGCCATGATCGTAGGTGCCACCGCTAACGGCAATAACAACCCGGCCTATCCGGTGGGCGATACGCTGCACCTCAATATGTCGGCAATCACGGTGTTGGGTGCCAGTCCGTTGTGGCAGGGTGCCAGCTTCGTCGGTGAATTCGCTTACAACCAGCGGATGAAGATTACCAAGAATGAAGCTGCACTTGATCCAATGGCGACGCAAAGCGCCAGCGCCATCCAGTTGGTGTTCCAGCCGGAATACTTCCAGGTGCTGCCGGGACTCGACCTTCAGGTGCCAATAGGCCTGTCATACGGCGTCAGCGGTCGATCGTCGGTGGCAGGTGTGGGTTCACTGATGCCTTCAGAAGGCAATGGCAACATTAGCCTGGGCATTAAGGCAGATTACCAAAAGACTTGGCAAGCGAGCCTCAACTACACCCATTACTTTGGGAATCGGGGTTCAGTGATCAAGTACAACGCCCCCGCACCGACGCTTTCCTACGATAACTTCCATGGCGACCGGGATTTCATCTCCTTGTCGATCCA